>CAZQNY010000007.1:0-54136 GCA_964594665.1 uncultured Bacteroidales bacterium | reverse complement strand
CCATTTTTTATATTAATCGTAAAAATATCCGTAGGCATGTCCATAGCCATTTTAGTACCTACAAGGAATTTTCCGCCATAGCAGATCTCCTGGTAATTGTGGCGTCCTTCCGTAATTTGTGATATTTCCTTTGATTCCAGGTCGAGTTTATACACCTGATAAGTGGCATGATATCCGGAGATAAAAAAGAGCTCTTTACTGTCGTCGCTCCAGACAAAATGCGAAGAACTCTGATCAAAGCCCTCGCTAAAGTCTGTAATCTGTCTGGTTTTGAGGTCATAAATAAAGATACGGTCTTTATCGGCTTCAAAACCGGGCGTTTCCATGGATCTCCAAACGATTTTTGTACCATCAGGAGAGAATACAGGATCCTGATCGTAACCATTGTTTGCTTTGCTAATATTTCTTGTAGCACCGGTATTTACATTATAGAGATAGATATCGGTATTGGTACTGACTGCATAATCTTTGCCTTTTAGTTTTTTGCAGGTATACGCAACATACTGGCCATCATTGCTCCATGCGATCTGCTCCATACCGCCCCAGGGATTGCCCGGGGAGTCGAAATGTTCGGCAGGCATAATATCTTTCAGATTACTTATTTTACCATCCTTATAGTCACCAACAAAGATATGGTTATAGGCATAATCGTGCCATGAATCCCAGTGACGATACATCAGGTCATCAAAAATTTTGGCCGTATTATCCGGCAGGTCATTATAAATATCCTTCGGGGTCCGTTCAAGTTTAATGGCTTTAACGATCATTATCTTATCACCTGACGGGGCGTAACTAAAACCTACAACGCCTTCTTTTTCATCAGAGATTTGTTTTTTCATTTTACCGTTAACGGAAGATTCCCAAATCTGCGGGGATCCGTTTTGAGCGGATATAAAGGCTATTTTTTTCCCATCAGGGCGCCAGAGGCCATTATACTCACCTCCGTTAAAAGAAGTAATTAGTTCAGGTGCTCCGCCTTTTACAGAAACAGTGTATAGGTCACGATTTCCTTTATTATCTTTAAGGACATACTTTGTTACGCCATAAAGAACGGTCTTGCCGTTAGGGCTAAGCTGAACATCGCTTACACGCCCGAGTTTCCAGAGGTCCTCAGGGTACATTTGTCGTTTTTGAGCAATAGTGGTAACAGCAGCAAAGGCCAGTACCAGCAGAAAATAATATCGAATTTTCATAGTATAGATTATTTAGATAAACTTCTTGAATAGGGAGTCATGTCAATAGACGAGAATTTTTTTTGCTGATATTTAAAGTATCCTGTGATAGCAATCATAGCAGCATTATCAGTAGTAAATTCAAATGCAGGGATATGAACATTCAAATGGTGTTTTTCACCTGCCAGGCGTAGTTGTTTTTGCAGTTCCGAATTGGCACTTACTCCACCGGCGATAGCAATAGACCGGATGCCTGTCTGATGAGCTGCCTTCAAAAATTTCTTCAATAATATATCAATTATAGTTTTCTGAACAGAAGCACACAGATCATGTATATTTTTTTGAATAAAGTCGGGATCCTTTCTTAATTCATCACGAAGAAAATACAGAATAGAAGTTTTTAGCCCGGAGAAGCTATAATCAAACGCTTTGATCCTTGGATGGGGAAATGAAAAAGCTTCAGGGTTTCCCTCTTTTGCAAGCTTATCGATCACCGGGCCACCGGGATAAGGGAGGCCCATAATTTTGGCTGTTTTATCAAAAGCCTCACCGGCTGCATCATCAATAGTCTTTCCAAGAATTGTCATATCAAAGGGGCTATCAACCTTAACGATCTGGGTATGACCACCGGAAACCGTTAAACAGAGGAATGGAAAAACAGGAGGAGAATAAGGCACACCGGGTTTATGTGCAAAATGTGCCAGTATATGAGCATCCATATGATCCACTTCAATAAGAGGAATACCCAAACCGAGAGAGAAAGTCTTGGCAAAGGAAGTTCCCACAAGCAGAGAACCCAAAAGCCCTGGTCCGCGTGTATAAGCTATCGCATGTAACTGATTTTTACTTAAATTTGCTCTTTTTAGCGCCTCATGGATTACAGGAATAATATTTTGCTGATGTGCCCGGGAGGCAAGCTCCGGCACAACACCACCATAACTCCTGTGAACATCCTGAGAAGCAATTACATTGGATAAAATTGTTTTATCACTAATAACAGCTGCAGAGGTGTCGTCGCATGAGGATTCAATACCTAAAATGTTTATCTTCATAAGCGTTTTAAAAACAATTAAAACTGGAACAGAAAGACAAAAATATTAAAAAAAGAGGATGGAAAGTAGTTTTTAGAACTTTAGGGTACGTAATCCTTTCACTAATACTACTCTTTTCATTACTGGCATTGCCCGGCATTCAGTCTGGTATTGCATCATTATCTGCTTCCATCATCAGTAAAAAAACAAATTCAAAAATAACCATTGATAAGGTAGCTATAACGCCGGGGTTGACGATTATTCTCAAGGAAATAAATATTCACGACAACGCCGACAAGCCTATTCTTGATGCAGGGAAAATTGAAGTCTCGCGGCTTTCCTTACGAAGAAAGGCAAGGATTTTAAAAATAGCATCGGTAAAAACAGAAGATGTGTACCTGGGAATACACACAGCACCGGGAGACTCACTTTCCAACTTTAGTTACTTTACAGATAATTTCACCGGAGAAAGCAACAATGATACTACCTCTACACCATGGAAAATTGAAGTTAGCCGGATTTCTTTAGCCAACATCCATTTTGAAAACCGGGATTTCAACAAAATTCCTGCCCCCTCCGGAATAGACTGGAACCACAATGTGATGGACAACATTTTCGGGGAAATAAAAAACCTGAATATCACCGATTCGTTGATAACTGCAAGGATAAGGCATCTTAGTTTTAATGAAAAAAGCGGGTTTTCAATCAATAATTTATCAGGAGAAATAGCCTATAACGAAAGATCTGTTATTCTTGTGGACTTCCATTTACAGACGCCTCATTCGGATGTAAATTTCGATTATTCGCTTTCTTATAACAGCATAAATGATTTTCAGGACTTTCTGAACAAGGTAATAATGAGTGGTGAGTTCAGGCAATCACGGTTAGCATTGGATGACCTTGTATTCTTTGTTCCTGATTTACAGGGATTAGAAGATATTGCATGGATAAAAGGCACCATAAAAGGTTCTGTTGGCAACTTGACATTAAAAGATTTTGAAGTTGTCAGTGGAAAATCAACACACATCAAGACAGATCTAAAGATGATCGGGCTTCCGGATATTGAAAACACTTATATCCGTTGTAAGCTTAAAACATTCTACATCACGCGCGAAGATCTTCTTGGTTTTTCGTTACCATCAACAGACCCAACAAAACATCTCAGCCTGCCATCAAATCTGGATTCGCTTGAATATTGCTCTTTATCCGGAGATTTCACCGGTTTTCCCTCTGATTTTGTTGCTGTTGCATCAGCACAAACCAACTTAGGTATGCTGAACACCGACTTGCAGCTTTTCAGGAACAAACTGGGGAATCTGGAATACCATGGTTTACTGAATGGCAAAGACATTGAGGCGGGAAAACTTTCATTGCAGGAAGATCTGTTGGGCACGCTGGATATGAAAATCAATATTGACGGCAGTGGAACATCAGCCGACAACATTAATGTTGCACTTATTGGTACCGTTGATTCGGTTATTTTTATGAATAACCAACTTAATACCATTTCCATCAACGGAAGTTTTGTCAGAAACAGGGCTTTTGGCCGGATGATTTTAAATGATGAGCTCGGGAACCTTGATATATCAGGATTTATGGATACAAAAGGCAAAAATCCACAAACAGACCTTGTGGTTCAGTTGGAGGATATTGACCTTTATGGATTGCATCTCACCGACAGCCTGCATAAAGCAAAAATATCCACAACACTTACTGCCGACGCTACAGGTGTTGATCCCGACAGAATAAACGGAACTATAACAGCAGAAGGGACAACTTATATCCTGAATGGAGATACTTTACATCTGGATCAGCTATACATCAACCAAAAGAGCACGGGAGACAGTACCTTCCAGAAGGTAGTTTTTGTCAATTCCGATATGTTTGATTTGTATTCTTCGGGCAGTATACCCTACGCTGAATTTGCCCAAACAGCAAAAAACTATATAACGAAAATAGCACCCCGGTTAATTCAATCCAACAGCGCGAAGGATTCCATAAACTGGAGCGAAAGTGATTTTATTGCAAATATCAAATTCAAAAACACGGAAGACTTCACAAGACTTTTTATTCCTCATCTTTCGATTCCTGATGGCGGAAGAGCAAGGATAGAATATAATGGCGAGAACCGAAAAAGCGATATATCACTCTATGCCGGGGAAATCAATTTTTCAGGAATAACATTTAATGATCTGGAGCTGAATACAGAGATAGATTCATTGCAGGGTGATATTCGGTTAATGGTAAAAGAAATTGTTTTACTCGAAGCTTCACCTGAAGACACCGTACCGGTAACACTTCAAAACTTTAAGATTTCTTCGCTTATAGAAAATGACACCGTTCATCTTTATACAGAATATGATGACTTTTCATTAAAGGATAAAAACAGAGGGTTCCTTACAGCCAGAGCCTCACTATCTGATTTCCCGGATATTGAAATTACATTACTGAAAAACCGCATTACTTATAATGATACAGTATGGCATATTCCCGGGAACAACAGAATAATGCTCACTAAAGAGGGCACGAGCTTTAAGAATGTCGGAATCAGAAGCCCCGGCCAGGAACTTCTTGTTGAAGGCAGAATATCGAATAACGTTCAGGATACATTGCATGCAGAATTCACAAATCTGAATTTACAGGTCCTGGACTTATTTATGCCGGAAGAAATCCGATTTGACGGTTTATTGAATGGGAATGCCAGCCTGACAGGGCTGTCAGGATCACCAAACTTTATCAGTGATTTATCGATTGAAAACTTCTCTCTAAACAATGAAAAGATGGGGCAATTACTGGCCTCAACAACATGGAATCAAAGCCAAAATCATCTTGATGTATTGGGTGATCTGATTTACACAGGAAATATCGGATCAGATACAACGCTATTTATCAGAGGTTTTTACGCACCAAATAATGGAGGTACTTTTGATTTCAATATAGGAACAAAGAATTTTAACGTGGAAGTTATCAGGCCCTGGCTTGAAGGCATCGCAAGTAATATTTCCGGAAGGATGACAGGGAATATGAACCTCTATGGCACACCGTCAGAACCGGTTATTACAGGAAGATTACGTTTTACCCGTACAGGTTTAAAAATCGACTATACAAAAGTAGACTACACCTTTGCTGATTATATTGTTCTTGAAAAAAATGCCATTCTCTTTGATGATTTCACCATCACTGATTACAAGGGCAACAGGTTATTCATTACAGGGGCATTACGGCACAACCATTTTCAGGATTTCAAAATGGATTTGAATCTGGATTTTAAAAAGCTAAATGTCCTGCGTACAAGCAGTATGGACAACAGTTCGTTCTATGGTGATATCTTCACAACAGGAAACCTAAAATTGAAAGGCTTGCTTGACCAGATGTACCTGACTGCAGGGATCACCACAACGGAAGGCACGAATGTCACGGTTCCCATATCGTACAGCGTAGATGTTGGAAATATGGATTACATCACTTTTATCAATAATTCTGATACGCTAATAAGCGAAACGGAGCCCCAACCGACCACAGGTAGTGGTATAAATATCGATTCGCGTATTCAGGTCGATCCCTCCACAAAGATGCAGATATTTCTACCTGATAATATGGGAGATATGGATGTTACAGGATATGGAGATATCAGGTATGTAATGGATGATCAGTACAATTATGAGATCTTTGGAGATTATGAAATTGATGCCGGATACTTCACCTTTACATTGCAGAATATTATTCGCAAAAAGTTTAAAATACGTTCAGGAGGAACAATAACACTCAATGGTGATGCCATGGACGCAGAACTCAACGTAAAGGCTGTGTATAAATTACGGGCAAGTCTAAATGGAATACCAACTGCCGATACGACCATCAGCAGTTTGCGTATACCCGTTGAATGTGTACTTGGTTTATCCGGCCCGGTAAGCAACCCGATAATTGATTTCGGCATTGAGCTACCGAATGTAGATGCACAGACAAAGGAGATTGTATTCAGTGCGATAGATACAACAAACAATACAGTTATGACACAGCAAATGTTATCGTTACTTGTATTGAACTCGTTTACATTCTCATCGCCAAACACAGCATTAACAAGTGGTCTCGGAGCAACGTCTTTTGATATTTTAACCAACCAGCTAAGTAACTGGTTGTCACAGATAAGCAAAGATTTTGATGTTGGTATTAATTATCGGCCCGGGGATGAGATCACTCAGGAAGAAGTAGAAGTAGCCCTGCGGACACAGCTATTTGACGATCGCGTAATCATTGACGGGAACATTGGTGTTATGGGCACAGACAACACAGAAAACACAAGTAATATTGTGGGAGATGTGAATGTGGAATTCAAAATCACCAAAGACGGGCGATTCCGGTTAAAAGCATTTAATAAGTCCAATGAAACAGATTTATTAAATAACACTTCACCATATACGCAGGGTGTGGGTATTTCATATTTTACAGAATTTGATAAATTTGGAGATCTGTTTAAAAGAAAACCACAATCAAGCTCAAAGCGCAAGTAATTATGGGTAATACACAGCAAATTTTAATCGTGATGATCTCCTATATGGCACTGCTCATCGGGTGGGGCATATATCAGGGGCGAAAAGTGAAATCGGGAACTGACTTCAGCATTGCGGGCCGGGGCTTACCGGGCTGGGCTGCAGCCCTATCGGAGAGAGCCACAGGAGAGTCGTCATGGGCATTATTGGGTTTGCCCGGTGCAGCATACGCTACCGGAGTGCTGGAGTTATGGACTGCCATAGGATGTGTGGCTGGTATCGTTACTGCCTGGGCAGCACTATCATGGAGACTGCAAAAGGAAGCTGAGGCCTATGAAGCCAATACCTTCACCGATTATATTGCCAAGCGCCACAATAAACAGCAGAAATGGATCCGGATAATAAGCTCATCAACCATCGTATTCTTCTTTTTCTTCTATGTGGGAGCACAATTTTTGGGTGGAGGAAAAGCATTGCACACCATGTTTGGCCTGGAGCCCAAAACCGGGATGCTGATTACTGCGGCCATCATCATCCCCTATACAATTTACGGGGGCTTTCGCAGTGTTGTATACACAGATGTTATTCAGGCGATCATCATGATTATTACCCTTGTGGCGGGCCCCATTGCCGGTGTCATTTACCTGGGAAATCATCCGGACCTGTTTGCCTCAAACATTCCTGAAGCGCTCTCGCGTGCGGGGGAATCGTATACAAGCTTAACCGGTGCTGCCGGCGGTTTTGGTGCAGGAATCGTTATTGTGGGGGGATTCAGTTGGTTTTTTGGCTATCTGGGCGGCCAACCACAGCTTTCGATGCGGTTTATGGCCATTAAAGATGCCAGGCAGGCAAAAATGGCACGTAATATTGGTATTATCTGGACACTGATTGCCTATGTGGGGGCATTATGCATCGGTTGGATCGGGATAGCGATATTTGGTCCTGATGGCCTCACCGATAGAGAATTTGTAATGCCATCAGTAATTCTGGAAATATTTCCGCCGGCAATTGCAGCAATACTTATTACGGGAGCCATAGCAGCAATGATATCCACAGCCGACAGCCTCCTGATTTTATCTTCCACAGAATTATCGGAGAATCTTATTCAGCCCAATATGAAAAAGAAACCCTCCCCACGAGCTTCGCTCAGGCTTTCCAGAATTCTTACTCTTGTAATTGCCCTTATAGCCCTTTCACTGGCATACTTCTCCTCGTTTACCAATCTTATCCACACCCTTGTGGGATATGTCTGGGCCGGCATTGGCGGTACATTCTCCATTGTGATATTATTTACACTTTTCTGGAAAAAATATCATGGAAAAGCAGTTATTCTGACCATAGTAACAGGAATGGTTTTTACCATCATATGGATAAGTACAGGCATGGAAAAGGTGTTTACCGCCAAAATTCTGACCTTTGTTATTGCCGGACTTACAGCGGTGATAGCTACCTTTGCACTCAAAGAGGAGTAATAAATACATAAACGATTTACTGCAGATGGAACAATGGTTTGACCGGACAAGACTATTACTTGGTGACGAGAAATCGGAGCAATTGCAAAATGCACATATACTGGTTGTTGGCCTTGGAGGTGTTGGTGCCTTTGCTGCAGAGGCACTTGCACGAGCAGGTGTGGGTGCCATGACTATTGTTGATGGAGATAAGGTTGGAATAACAAATATAAACCGTCAGTTGCTTGCCCTGAATTCAACACGTGATAAGGCAAAAGCTTCACTAATGGGACAACGTATTAAGGATATCAATCCAGGGATAAAGCTAACAGTGATCGATGAATACCTTAAAGACGAGCGCATGAAGGAAGTGATTGATATGGCCTCCTACGATTATGTCGTGGATGCTATCGACACCCTGGCGCCGAAGGTTTTTCTCACTTATCACACCATGCAAAAAGGCATTCCCATTGTTTGTTCCATGGGAGCAGGAGGACGCACTGACCCTACAAAAGTAACCATCAGTGATGTTAATGAATCATACAACGATAAACTGGCCTTTTATTTTCGCAAGCGTTTACACAGGCTTGGTATCCGCACAGGGTTCAAAGTTGTCTTCTCCAGTGAAAAGCCGGATGAAAAAGCAATACTCCATGTCGATGATGCAGAAAACCAAAAATCTGTTCGGGGGACTATTTCTTATATGCCGGCAATCTTTGGCCTGTTTTGTGCCTCTGTAGTAATAAACGACCTGACAAAACAATCATAAAATTTCTCACAATGGAAAAATATATTGGTGCCCATGTTTCAACTTCCGGCGGCGTTCATAATGCGCCTGAAAATGCATCTGAAATCGGAGCAAAAGCCTTTGCCCTGTTTACAAAGAATCAACGTCAGTGGAAGGCAAAACCGCTAACAGAAAAACAAATCGAGGGGTTTCAATCCAATTGTGAAAAATTCGGGTTTGCACCGGAGCACATTTTACCCCACGACAGCTACCTTATAAACCTTGGTCATCCGGAAAAAGAAGGGCTGGAAAAATCCAGAACAGCATTTATTGATGAAATGCAACGTTGCCGGCAATTGGGATTAAAACTGCTCAATTTTCATCCCGGAAGCCATTTAAAAAAAATCGGCATTGATGATTGCCTGATACGAATTGCTGAATCGATAAATATTGCGCTGGATAACAGCGAAGGAGTAACCGCCGTAATTGAAAATACGGCAGGACAGGGCACAAACCTGGGATATGATTTTTCGCATATTGCTGCTATTATTGAACATGTTGAAGATAAAAGCCGCATAGGTGTATGTATCGACACCTGCCACGCCTGGGCCGCTGGGTACGATTTACTGACACCCGAAGGATACAAGGAAACATTCCGTCAGTTTGACTCCGTTATAGGTGCTCATTTCCTTAAAGGAATACATCTTAATGATGCAAAAAAGCCTCTGGGCAGTCACGTGGATCGTCACGAAAGCATTGGAAAGGGTACAATTGGTCCTGAGGCTTTTGTCAGGATGATGAAAGACCCGCGCTTTAATAATATTCCCATAATCCTTGAAACTCCGGATATAGAGAAGTGGAGTGAGGAGATTAAAATGTTGTATAACTGGACACTGTAATATTTTCGGGTTTGTATTTCTCTGAGCCTTAAACCCTACTTTAAATAGGGTGATTTTTATTTACAACAACTCTAAACAGAAAGATAAAATAGTACGTAATAAACTCACTACCAAGGGTTTAAATAAATCTATATTAAATAAATATTAACTTTTATTACTATGTACCTTGCAATGCTATGTATTATGTATTACTTTTGTTGGGTACAATGATAAGTACATTATATGGCCACTGAAAACATAAACATAGAATTTGATATTCGCTGGAAGTCACAGGTAAAGAAAGGCCTGATCGAATATATCATAATGTTGCTTTTGGAAAAGCAGGATTTTTATGGTTATGAGCTCATTGACAAGATGAAAGAGATCACCTCAATTGAGATTGCAGAAGGCACATTATACCCCCTGTTGAACCGTTTGAAGAAAGACGGGATATTAACATCGCGCTGGCAGGAGCTTGAGTCAGGAATTCCCAGGAAGTATTATACAATAACAGAAATGGGCAAAGCTCAGATAATCGTTATGACCGAATATTTTGCCGAGATCAGTATATCATTAAGGAAATTAATTGACCGACCACTTTAAAAGCACGGATATGGAAAAGTACATATTATCATTAGATCAGGGGACAACATCATCGCGTGCAATAATATTCAACAGGCACGGGAAAATAGTATCTCTGGCGCAAAAGGAGTATGAACAATACTATCCGCACCAGGGATGGGTGGAACATGATCCTAATGAGATATGGTATACACAGGCGTCGGTGGCAGCGGAAGCGCTTTCGAGAGCAAATATCAACGGTGATAATATTTCAGCAATAGGTATTACAAATCAGCGGGAAACTTCCATCATCTGGGATCGTAAAACAGGCGAACCCATTTATAATGCCATTGTGTGGCAGGACAGAAGAGTATCGGAATATTGTGATCAGGTGCGGAAGGAAGGGTTAACAGACATTATAAAGGAAAAGACCGGTCTTTTAATCGATGCATATTTTTCTGCACCAAAGATAAAATGGATATTAGATAATGTGGAAGGTGCCAGAGAGCGTGCTGAAAACGGAGAGCTTGCTTTTGGTACTGTTGACACATGGCTTGTATGGAAATTAACAGCCGGGAAACTGCATATCACGGATGTTTCCAATGCCAGCAGAACCATGTTATTCAATATCCACACTCTTGAATGGGATAAAGAATTGCTGGATTATTTTGGCATTCCTGCAGCACTTCTTCCCGAGGTACGCTCATCCTCTGAGATATATGGAGAGACAGCTACGACAGTATTTGCAGCCAAAGTGCCTATTGGAGGTATTATCGGCGATCAGCAGGCTGCACTTTTCGGGCACACCTGCTTTAACCCCGGGATGCTGAAAACAACCTATGGGACAGGGTGCTTCCTGATGCTCAATACAGGAAATAAAGTTGTTGAATCACAGAACAATTTACTATCAACGATAGCCTGGAAAATCGGAGATGAAGTATGTTATGCGCTTGAAGGTTCGGTATTTGTTGGTGGCGCCGTGGTGCAATGGCTCCGTGACCATATGAACTTTTTTGAAGTCGCTGCTGAAGTTGAAGACCTTGCTGAAACCGTAAAAGATAACGGCGGCATTTATATGGTGCCCAGTTTTGCAGGAATGGGCGCTCCCTACTGGGATCAATACTCCCGCGGACTTATTATCGGTATTACACGGGGTACAGAAACAGGCCATATCGCAAGAGCTGCGCTTGAAAGTATTGCCTTTCAGGTAATGGATGTTGTGGAAGCCATGAAAAAAGATTACGGAAATTTCCACCTTGTAGACATGAGCGTAGATGGAATGCCTTCCACTAACAATACTTTAGTTCAGTTCCAGGCTGATATTCTTGGAAGTAAAGTGCTTAAACCAGAAATTTTTGAAATAACAGCTCTTGGAGCTGCCTATGTTGCAGGTCTCGCCTCAGGATATTGGAAATCAAAAGATGATATTATAAAAAATGTTAACCCAAAGGAATCCTTCCATCCAAAAATGGATCAACATCTGGCTGAAGAAATGAAATATTTCTGGCATAAAGCGGTTGGAAGAGCAGCCAGCTGGTTAAAAAAAGAGTAATTTCTTTTTTTTGTTCAACTACATAGTATTACAATGTATTAAATATTGCAATATATTAAACATGTCAAGATATTAAGAAAAGTAATTTATTATACACCAAATACACAATAAGCATGAAACAGTACATTCTTTCATTCGATCAGGGGACAACCAGCTCACGAGCCATTGTTTTCGACAAAGACGGAACAATAAAATCGGTTGCGCAAAAGGAATTTGAACAGATTTTTCCAAAGCCGGGCTGGGTAGAGCATGACCCAAATGAAATTTGGTCATCGCAGGCGGCAGTTGCAGCAGAAGCGATAACAAAAATCGGCATTAATGGAAAGAACATTGCTGCTATTGGAATCACAAATCAGCGTGAGACAACAATTGTCTGGGACAAGGAAACCGGAGATCCCATATACAACGCCATAGTGTGGCAGGATCGCAGAACAGCACGTTATTGTGATACATTAAAGGAGCAGGGCTTACAGGATATGATCAGAGAAAAGACGGGTCTTGTTATCGATGCCTATTTTTCCGGTACCAAGGTAAAATGGATTCTGGATAATGTTAAAGGAGCCAGAGAAAAAGCTGAGGCCGGAAAATTAGCCTTTGGTACTGTTGATACCTGGCTGATATGGAAGCTTACAAGAGGTGAAAAGCATGTAACAGATGCGACAAATGCCAGTCGTACATTGCTTTATAACATAAAAACCGGAGAATGGGACAACGAACTACTTGAGCTGTTCACAATTCCTGCATCCATGTTGCCTGCAGTTAAGAATTCCAGTGAAGTTGTAGGGCATACCAAGACAACAATTTTTGCTCATGAAATTCCCATTGCCGGTATTGCAGGTGATCAGCAGTCGGCACTATTTGGTCAGCAGTGTATTCATCCGGGGATGGCAAAGAACACCTATGGAACAGGATGTTTTATGCTAATGAACACCGGAGAAAAGGCCATAGAGTCGAAAAATAATCTTCTGACAACTGTAGCATGGCAAATCGACAATAAAGTCACCTACGCCCTTGAAGGCTCTATTTTTATTGCCGGAGCGGCAGTACAATGGTTACGTGATCAGTTGGGTTTGATAAAAAATGCCCCTGAGATTGAAACACTTGCCTACACTGTAAATGATAATGGCGGGGTATATTTTGTTCCGGCACTGAGCGGCCTCGGGGCGCCACACTGGGATCAGTATGCGCGTGGTATTGTTGTGGGTCTGACCAGGGGCACCAATCATGGTCATATTGCACGGGCCACACTTGAAGGCATTGCTTTCCAGGCAATGGATATCCTACAGTCCATGGAAGCTGACTCGGGCATTGATATCACAGAGCTTCGGGTTGATGGTGGTGCAGCGGCCAACAATCTGCTGATGCAGTTTCAGTCGGAAACACTGCGTTCACCGGTAGTTCGTCCCGGCCAGCTTGAAACAACGGCACTTGGAGCAGCATATCTTGCAGGGTTAGCAGTTGGTTACTGGGAAAACATGGAAGAGCTGCACACACAATGGGCTAAGGAACGCACCTTTACTCCTGAGATTGAAGATATCACCATGGATAAAATGATCCGCAAATGGCAAAAAGCACTCGCCAGAGCCAAAGACTGGATTGATGAAGATGACGACGAATAGAACTAAAAAATCATATCACAATGAACAGAGATAAACAAATAAACAAAGCTATTCAGGAGGACCTCTGGGATGTTATCGTCATTGGTGGCGGAGCGACAGGCCTGGGAGTTGCACTGGAAGCAGCAACAAGAAACTACAAGACCCTTCTCCTGGAAGGTTCCGACTTTTCAAAAGGAACATCCAGCAGAAGCACAAAACTTGTGCACGGTGGTGTGCGATACCTTGCTCAGGGAGATGTAGGACTGGTACTGGAAGCATTGCGCGAACGTGGATTATTACGCAAAAATGCACCTCATCTGGTTAAAAACCAGTCGTTTATTATTCCTAATTACGAATGGTGGGGGAAACCATTTTACACCATTGGATTAACACTTTACGATCTTATGGCCGGCAGATTGGGACTGGGACGCTCATTGCCATTCAGCAAAAAAAAGACAATCAAAAAACTTCCCACAATAAGGGAGAGCAAACTTCATGGTGGTGTTGTATACCACGATGGACAATTTGATGATGCACGACTTGCCGTCAATCTGGCACAAAGTGTCATTGATCATGGAGGTGTAGCTGTAAACCATACAAAAGTCACTCAGTTAATTAAAGACAGCACCGGAAAAGTAACCGGAGTAAAGGCCGAGGACCAGCTTGATGGCAAAACATTTGAATTCAAAGGCAAAGCGATAATCAATGCCACAGGTGTATTTGCTGAAGAGATATTCCAGATGGATGAAGCGGGTGGCAGACGCAAGGTTGTACCCAGTCAGGGGATTCATTTGGTTGTGGATCATGAATTTCTGGGTGGTGATTATGCTATTATGATCCCAAAGACAGATGATGGAAGGGTATTATTTGCTGTTCCGTGGAGAGGTAAAGTTGTTGTTGGAACAACAGATACATTGATTAATGATGCCAGCCTTGAGCCCCGGGCACTGGACGAGGAGATTGAGTTTGTGCTCAATACTGCAGGAAGATATCTGAAAAAACCTATACAGCGCAGCGATGTAAGGTGTATCTATGCGGGACTCAGGCCACTGGCAGCGCCAAAAGGCGACGGCAAAAAGACCAAGGAGATCTCACGCAGCCATAAAATCCTGGTAAGTAAATCAAACCTTGTAACCATCACAGGTGGTAAATGGACAACCTACCGCAAGATGGGTCAGGATACTGTCGACAAAGCCGTAAAGGTTGCCGGGCTGAATGATCATCCATGTGTAACGGAAAAACTTCCGGTGCATGGATACAAAAAAAATGTTGACCTCACCGATCCGTTATATGTATACGGTTCGGAGGCAGATACAATCCGAAAGCTCATAAAAGAATCACCTGAACTGGGCAGGAAGCTTCATAAAAGACTCGATTTTGTAAAAGCCGAAGTAGTGTATGCCTGTCGCGAAGAGATGGCCATGACTGTTGATGATATGCTGGCACGCCGTGTAAGAGCCTTGTTCCTTGATGCACGTGCAGCAGAAGAGATGGCACCGGAAGTTGCCCGTATTATGGCTAAGGAATTGGGCAAAGATGAAGCATGGATAAAGGATCAGACAGAGCAGTTTACATCCATTGCCAAGGGGTATTATTTAAACGATTAACATTAAATATAGCCGGGGTGTTAGGGGGAATTAAAAGCACCCCGGCAAACTTTAACTAAAACGATAGATCATGAACGAATTTATAGCCGAAATAATTGGAACAATGTTATTGATACTGTTAGGAAACGGTGTCGTAGCCAATGTAGTATTGAAAAACACCAAAGGAAACAATGGTGGATGGATAGTAATAACAATGGGTTGGGGATTAGCTGTTATGACCGGCGTAATTGTTGCCGGCCCTGTTAGTGGTGCACATTTAAATCCGGCAGTGACCGTCGGTCTGGCGGTCGCCGGATTATTTCCCTGGTCGAGTGTAGGTTTGTATATTGCCGGAGAAATGATTGGTGCTGCCTTAGGAGCTTTTTTAGTATGGGCAGCCTATCACGATCATTATCAGAAGACAGATGACAAAGGTCTTATTCTGGCAACATTCTCTACCGGTCCGGCAGAGCGCAACTATGGCAAAAACTTCATTACTGAGCTTATTGGAACTTTTGTATTGATATTTGTCATCTTTTATATCGCAGGACCGAAGCTAACAGCAGCAGAACTTTCGGATGTTAATGTAGGATTAGGCTCCATTGGTGCCTTACCGGTTAGTTTCCTGGTTGTTGCCATTGGTTTAAGTTTAGGCGGGCCAACAGGGTATGCCATTAATCCGGCCCGAGACCTGGGACCAAGGATTATGCATGCCATTTTACCAATCCGTCATAAAGGAGGGTCTGACTGGTCCTATTCATGGGTTCCGATTGTTGCGCCTTTGGCTGGTGCCACAATTGCTGCCTTATTATTCCTATATCTTAAATAATCACATAAATACTACAATCATGAAAAAAACAGCATTCATAATTGCATTTCTTCTGGCATTTGTTTCAATACAGGCACAGGACACCCTTGTTAATTCAAAGGAGAGTATAATTAAAACTGATTTAGGCGTAAAGATCACCAGCAGGCATTACTGGAGAGGTATTCCGGTAAGTTCGGCACCTTGCTTTGAAGGATCACTTTCGGCAAGTATTGGCGGCTTCACCATAGGCTATTGGGGCGGATATGCCTTTGACAACACCTATTCGGAATTTGATCTTTTTGGCAGCTATAGCATTGGCAATTTCACTATCGGATTTGTTGACCTATATGTGATTGGAGATGAAAATAATCTCGCTACATATCATCCTGAGCAGAAATACTGGCATTTTGATCGCACAACCACGGCACATAACATTGATGTTACGGCTTCCTATAAAATCTCTGAGAAGTTTCCATTAAAGGTATCCCTAAGTTCAATGGTTTGGGGTGGTGACCGCGATGAGGAGGGTAACCAGCGCTACAGCACCTATCTTGAATTTGGTTATCCGGTAAATGTGTCTCCTTCCATGAACCTTGATTTCTTTCTTGGCACAGTGTTAAACAATGGAGAAAGTGCCTATGGCGACAGCATGGGTGTTGTTCATGCAGGAGTTACAGGTACAAAAAACGTGATGCTTAACAAACATTTTTCTATTCCTGTTTCGGCAACAATTGCAATGAATCCACAGAAACAAATTGGTTTTGTGATTCTTGCCATTGGCTTATAATACCGCCGCATAACTATTCATAATCGGTCTCTTTGCTTTAATATGGCAGGGAGACCGATTATTTCACATAATATGCCCTATATTTGCACCAGATACAGTGATTCCATGAACGCAAAAAAAACCACGATCTGGTATTTCATTCTTTCTATTTCGGTATTCCTCATTTTTGCCGGTCCCGGACTGTTCCGGGGCGGAATGTTTATGGACGGTATGATGTACGCAACAATTTCCAGAAACCTGGCTCAGGGGCAGGGAAGTTTCTGGAAACCTCACTTTGCATCTGTATATTTCAATGCATTTTATGAACATCCACCACTGGCATTTGGAATTCAAAGCCTTTGGTTTCGTATTTTCGGAGATTCAGTTTATGTAGAGCGGTTTTATTCATTAACAATGTTTTTGCTTACAGGCTATGGAATGGTCTTAATATGGCAACAATTATCAGGTAGTAAAAAATACGCATGGGTTCCGCTGTTATTATTTTCAGGTGTTAATGTTGTTGTGTGGGCTGCCGGAAGTAACCTTCTTGAAAACACCATGGCTGTATTCACCACATTTTCAGTACTTTTATATATTATCAGTTTAAAAAAACATCGTTTTTTCAATGTATGTATCGCAGGGCTTCTTCTCTCCCTGGCGTGGTTAACAAAAGGGTTTTCAGGACTATATATCTGGGTATTACCATTCCTGATATTTCTATTCTTAAGAACGATTACTTTCAGGCGTTCTGTAACTGATACTATTCTAATAATACTGTTTACGATTCTTCCGCTGATGTTTTTCTATTTCCTGATTCCCGGGGCGCAGGCAAATTTTGATCACTATGTTACCGGAAAGGTATATGGAAGCATCACTGCCACGGGTACTGAGACACGCTTAAAAGTACTCCGTGATTTATTTGAGAATAGTATTATTCCTGTTTCCCTTGTACTACTAGCTGTTTTACTACCCAAAGGCAGAAAAGAGATTCTTTTAAAAACAAAAGACCAGCTCCCCTACTCTTTGGTTTTTATCATTTTGGTTCTTGCCGGAACCGTTCCAATTATGGTTAGTCCTGTACAACGGATATTTTATAGCCTCACTGTATATCCATTTCTTTCAATTGGCCTGGCCTGGCTGTCGTTTCCGGCAATTATCCGGAGTGAAAACCGGATATCAGAAAAGCAACGTTACAGGCAAATATTAAAAATCACCAGTATATTCCTACTGGTAATAAGTGTAATACTCTCCATCTATGCAACGCAGCGTCAGGCAAAGAGACAGGGTACAATCGATGATTGCCTGGAAATAGCAAGATACACCGGGCGAGGCAAAACAATCGGTATCGATAACACGCTATACAGTGACTGGGGCTTACATGCAATATTTGCAAGATATGGCGCACTAAGCCTTGATCATCGGTCGGAGAGCAAACCGGAGTATATCCTCAGGAAAAAGGGAGATATACATACTTTAAATTCAATGGATTACCAACCGGTTGAGCTAAACACAACTCAATTCACATTATTTTTCAGACACAGAACCGAAAACAACCATACACACTAGACTTTATCAAATAGAACTTGTATTTTTATAGGCTAATTACAACCCTGTATAAAAATATGAGCTCCCCCATTAGTTATATATCTCCCGGTGACATTGTTGTCACTTCAAGGCAATCGATTTTACAATCCACACCACTTGGTTCCTGCCTGGCATTAATTGCATTCGATTCCGACTTAAAACTTGGAGGCATGGCGCATATTATGCTTCCGGGAGAACCAAAATACGGCAATAATTCAAATGACCCCCGATATTCAATACCCGCCATTGAAAAGATTGAAAAGGAGCTGAATAAGTCAGGCTCATCTCTTGCATTATCAAAAATTGCACTAATTGGTGGAGCCAATGTACTTCGCAAAGAGATTGATGAACTAACACCTTTAATAATAAGCAGTACACAGGAGAAACTATTTCGGATGGGAGGAAAGATACATTTCCAGGACACAGGAGGCTTTTTACGCCGAAGTGTCTGGGTGGAAATTCCCACCGGATTAATTAATTATTCAACAGGCAATGATATTCAAAAAAAAACACTATATTTATAGATCGATATATACAACCAACAGTATTAACATAACCGATACCTAATGATACATGTCAGGAATAAGCAGTTACAGCAAATCCGAATTGTTGAATCATATTTCGGAACTTGAAAAAAAAATAGATGCTCAGGTATCTGTGCAGGAACATTTAGAATCGCTTAACCACAAACTTGAATACAGTGACCAGCAGCTGCGGGCTACAAATCAACAATTAACAGCATCGGAACAAAAGATAAAAGAGAACGAACAAGTATTCAGGGCTTTACTGGATGGCATTGAAGATGTAATATACGTTGCAGACCCCGATACGTTTGAGTTAGTCCACGGAAATACTGCTGCAAGGCAAAACTGGGGAGAGGATATTATTGGTAAAAAATGTTATAAAGCGCTTCAAAACAGGGATGAACCGTGCCCCTTCTGCACCAATAACATTATTTTTAATCCGGATCAAAAAGGAGCACATGTCTGGGAATTTCAAAATGAAATAAACCAACATTGGTACCGATGTTCAGACAGGGTTATTCAATGGCCGGATGGCAGAAAATTGCGTTTTGAACTGGCTTCTGACATCACTTCAATAAAAGACAATGAAAAGGCACTAAAACGGCTTAATGAATCGCTTGAAGCTAAAACAGAAGAGCTCCAGCAAATTCTCTATATCACAACGCATGATCTGCGATCTCCACTGGTGAATATTCAGGGTTTCAGTAAAGAACTACTTGCTTCCACAAATGAATTGTCATGTATTCTCTCGCAGGAGAGTGTTCCAGAGACACTAAAAGCACAATGTTCAGAAATTCTTGAGGAAGAATTACCGGAATCCATCCATTATATTACCACCAGCATTTCAAAAATGGATAAACTGCTCAAAGGATTATTACAGATTTCCCGTTTAGGAAGGCAGGATCCCCGGGCGGAATTGCTCTCAATGAACATCCTCCTGCAACAGGTCATTGATTCCTTTAAATATGAAATTCATAAGAACATGATTGAATGCATTGTCAGGGATCTTCCCCGTTGCTATGCAGATAAAGATCAGGTAAATCAGCTTTTCGCAAACCTTATTGGCAATGCGATAAAATTTATGTCACCTGACAGAAAAGGCTATATTACAATATCAGGAGAAGAAAGTAAAGAATATGCTATTTATCGTGTTTCTGACAATGGTATTGGCATTGAAGATATTCATCAGAAAAAAATCTTCGAAATGTTTTACAAATTAAACCCGGAAAAACCCGGAAGTGGGTTGGGAATGAATATAGTAAAACAAATTATTGAAAAAAATCACGGGAAAATATCTGTCGACTCACACATAGATCAAGGCACGGAAATAACCATTAAACTTCCGATAAAACCAGTCAAAAAAACAGCATTATGAAACAAGAACTCAAAATACTCCTTACGGAGGACGATCAGGGGCATGCCACATTAATAAAAAGAAATTTAAAACGTGCAGGCGTATTAAATGAGATCATTCACTTCACCGATGGCCAACAGGTATTGGATTTCCTGGAAGAAAAGAAGCAGGGAAAAAACTTATTACCAGCTTTGTTGCTCCTGGACATCAAGATGCCCAGGGTTGATGGCATAGAGGTATTGTCAGCAGTTAAATCAGATGAAGTATTACGGAAAATTCCGGTAATAATGATTACAACAACAGATGACCCAAGGGAAATAGAGCGCTGTCACGATCTGGGATGCAGCAATTATATAAAAAAGCCCATCGACTATGACAAATTTGTTGATGCGATCAGGAAACTTGGTCTGTTTCTTCTGGTAGTAGAAATGCCAGAGATTAAAACAAAGTAACACAAATACCACCTTCAACAACGAAAATTTCTTCATTATGCCAACATCGATGCCAAAAAGCAAAGCCAATATCCCCGAGCAATCGTATACGATAATTGTCGTTGAAGACGATGAAGGACTAAACTATCTGATACGAAAAAAACTCAAAGAGGTTGGTTACAAAACAAAAGGGACCACCAATGGTATTGATGCGCTTCAGCTTATTCAGTGCGACCCAATGGAAATCATACTTCTTGATTATCAGCTCCCCGATGGCACAGGTGAAGAAATCATGTTAAAGATAATAAAACAAACGAAAATCGTTCCGAATTTCATAGTTATGACAGGATACGGCGATGAAAAAATCGCCGTTAAAATGATGAAACTCGGAGCCATTGATTACCTGGTAAAAGATACCGGATTTTTAAATATCCTGATCAGTAAAATAAAAAAAACCTGCAATGATCTTACAAATGCAAAACGTCTCAACCTGGCAGAGGAAAACCTTGAAAAAAGCAATCTCCTGCTACATGAAACCAGCGTATTAGCCCGTGCCGGCGGATGGGAATTCAATATTCAGACCCACGATTTTATATGGACATCAACTACTCAAATGATTTTTGAAGTTGATAAGAGTTTCAGCCCGACACTTGACAACATTACGACTTTTTTCTGTACTAAGAGCGAAGAAGAAATAAAAGCAATTTTCATAAATGCAATAAACAATTGCAATGAATTTGACTTTGAAACTGAGATCATATCAGCCAGGGGTCATAGGATATGGGTACGGATAATTGGAAAAATCAAAGAGCTGAATCAGGAGTGCATAAAATTATATGGAATTATTCAGGACATTTCACAGCAGAAAAAGATACAGTTTGAGCAAATACTACGGGAGAAACACCTCCAATCTTTGCTTCAAAATCCGGAAGGATACATAATATACAGAACCAGGGCCAACCTGGATCAGACAGCGATTGAAGTAATACATGTAAGTCCTTCGTTTACAAAATTATTGGGAATTCCCGAAGACGACAAGCACAACTTCAGCCGCTGGTTTACATATGTACACCCTGATGATATCGAGAAACTTATGAAAGCAAATGCCAGAGGCATGCAACCACCGTTTGTGTTCACGGAGCAGATTCGCTATGTGCATCCCGAAAAGGGAGTTCGTTGGCTTGATGTGAGAGCAAGAGGAATTCCATTTGACGCTCACCCTGACAGGATTGAATATGCAAACGGCATTATTCTGGATATTACTAACCAAAAACAAACTGAGGAGAAATTAAAATTCGCTTTGGATAAAGCACAGGAATCGGATCGTCTTAAATCAGCATTCCTGGCAAATATGAGCCATGAAATAAGAACTCCAATGAATGGGATTCTGGGATTTTTAAAATTATTAAATGCCCCATATTTATCAGAAACCAAGCGACACCAGTACACCGAAGTAATAAAAAAAAGCAGCGAGCGGCTTCTGGGAACCCTAAATGATTTAATCGACATCTCAAAAATTGAATCCGGTCAAATTACAATAACAGAAACCCGGTTTTCTCTTCAGGAACTCGGAAAAGATCTTTATGATTTTTTCTATCCTGAAGCAATAGCAAAAAACCTGGAGTTCCGGGTATCGTTCAATATCGCTAAAGATAAAAACCAGATCACAACAGACCACGATAAGCTATTCACAGTGATATCCAACCTAATCAAAAATGCAATTAAATTCACTCACACCGGAGTAATAGAATTAAATTTTTCATTACCCAACGATGATGATTTCAGGATTTGTGTTTCTGATACCGGCATTGGCATCCCGCAAAACCGAATTGAAGCTATATTCAACCGTTTTGAGCAGGCTGATATAGAAGATAAGGAGGTTTTTGAAGGCTCCGGATTAGGGTTAGCGATTTCAAAAGCGTATATCGAACAACTGGGGGGCTCCATACTGGTCGAGTCGGAAGAGGGAAAAGGAAGTACATTCTGTTGTAGGTTACCCCTAAAAGCAAAGGAAAGCTCATTAAGACATAACAGCCATCAACTGCAAGGAAAAACCAACAAACAGATCACACTGGAGAAAGCACATATATTGATTGTTGAAGATGATGATGTCAGCTTAACTTACCTGCAGGAAATATTATCCCCGATTGTAAAAAAAATCGATTCTGCAAAAAATGGTATTGATGGTATAAACCTAATGAGTAAAAATCCACATATCGATATTATTTTAATGGATTTGCGCATGCCTGGTATTGACGGTCTGGAGGCTTCAAAAAGAATCAGGGAAAGCAACAAAGATGTAATTATCATTGCCCAAACGGCATACGCCCTTATGGGTGACAGGGAGAAATCCATTGCAGCAGGATGTAACGATTACATTTCAAAGCCCATACAAAAAGATAAACTCATTCAAATTCTGGAAAAAAACCTTTCTGTATCCTGACGTCAGAGCAGATAAAAAAACCGGACCCCTTGCGGAGCCCGGTAGTCGGAAAAGTGCATCATGTATTTTAGGATATTTTCAAAATCCCTGATGCTTATTGTATAACGCCATTCAAAATATCTTATTATTAAAAAACGACGTATAATACACGGTTTCGGGCGTCGAAGATAAGAAATATTTTATTTCAAAAACAAAGAATCGTCTTTTATCATCAACTCACCATCAATAAATGTTGCCAGTACACGGTTATTCAATACATCTTTCTCATCACAGCGCATAATGTCCTTTTCCAGGATTACAAAATCAGCTACTTTACCGGCCTCCAACGATCCTTTATAATGTTCATCAAAACCAGCCATAGCTGCCCATATGGTAACAGACTTCAATGCTTGTTTCCTTGAGAGAGCATTATCCATCTGAAAACCTTCTTCAGGCCATCCGGAAAGGTTCTTTCTGAAGACAGCCGCATAAAACGTCTTCAAAGGGCTAATATCTTCAATGGGGAAATCGGTTCCGTTGGGGATCCAGCCATTTTCCTGCAATAATTGTTGATAGATATAAGCATGCTTAATACGATCTCCCAGTCGATTTTTTGCCCAGATCATATCAGAAGTACAATGCGTTGATTGTATCGACGGAATAATGTTATGCCTGCCAAAAAGATGCAAATCATCAGGATGAATCGTCTGGGCATGTTCAATACGCCAGCGGAGGTCGTTGTTTTTCGGAAGATATTCAGCATACACCTTCAATACCATTCTGTTGGCGGCATCACCAATAGCATGTGTATTCACCTGAAATCCCGCATCAAAAGCTCTTTTACATACGGCTTTCATTTGTGATTCCGGAATCACAAAAATACCATTGTTACCGGGGTCATCGGAATAGGGCTCAATCATTGCAGCCCCCCGCGAGCCAAGAGCACCGTCGGCATATAGTTTCACGCTACGTACTGTAAGCCTGTCAGTTACAAACGGGCCTTCATGCATATAACGGTTTTCATTCTCCTCACCGGGGTTTAGCATTGCATAGATGCGCATTTTCAGTGATCCGTTCTCATGCATTTCATGGTAAAGATCTATCATATCAGCATCCAGACCTGCATCGCAAACGGAAGTTAACCCGGCTTTAAAACAATTTGCCTGAGCTTTTTCGATAATCAACTTCTTTTCATCAATAGAATGCTCAGGAATCATGTCACGAATAAGATCTGCACCTTTATCCAACAAGACGCCCGTAGGCAAACCATTTTTCACAATAACTTCCCCTCCCTCAATAGCTGAATTACTATTTATTCCTGCCCTATCAAGCACGGCGGAATTTGCAAGTACTGCATGGCCATCAACACGGATAAGCACCACATATTTCCCGGGAAAGAGCTCATCAAGCTTGTCATTAACAGGAAACTCCTTAACGGGCCAGTTATTCTGGTCCCATCCACGACCGACAATCCACTCACCGGGAAACTGTTTTGCATGTTCTGCAAGTATGGATAACACCTCATCAAAAGATTGAGCTCCGTTAAGGTCGGCCATTCCAAGGAAAGTGCCGTACCCGTAAAAATGACTATGAGCATCAATAAACCCCGGATAGACAGGTTTCCCCTTTAAGTCAATTTCGATGCGGGCATTATATTTTTTCTGCAATGCCTCCCAATCGCCGGTTTCAAGAATTTTACCATTATGGTAAACCATACCGCTGGATATCGAAAAAGCTGAGTCAACAGTATATATTGTCCCATTTTTTAATAATACATCTGCCTCCCTGATTGAGCAGGAATTCAATACTACCATAATTATAAGAGCTAAAAAAGTTTCGCGCATGTTTATAATTCCTGTACTTTCAACAAAAGATCTTTTATAGAGTTCACTTTATATTCTTTCTTATCCATTCGAATCAGTACTTCAAAATCTTTTTCATCACCCACAAAAATTTGTTCCTGACCTTTTCGGGCATTAACAATTTTAAAGCCTTTTCGAATCAAGGCTTTACGCACCCATGCGGCATGAAGGCCATTCCCCCGGACACTAATTTTTTTTGTGGTCCCCGGAGCAATGCGAAATTCACCGGAATGCACATCAAAACTCACATTATCTTTTTGGTAAAAGTCTGCAAAGTCGCCTTTAAGAACCAAATCCTCAGGCACACCACGTCGTATTTTCTGATCCTGTCCGATGAGCCATATCCAGTCGGCACTTTGAATAGAGAGGCTAAGGTCGTGGGTCGTCATCAAAATGCCCTTATTATGTTCAGTAGCGAGTTTTCTTAGTATTTGCATAAGCTCGAGCTTGGAAGGGAAATCCAGAAAAGCCATAGGTTCATCAAGAACAATAAGAGGAGTTTCCTGCGCCAAAGCCCTGGCAATCATCACCTTCTGGCGCTCACCATCGCTCAGGCGATCAATAAAACGGTCGCTGAGGTCATCGATTCCAACCATATGAATAGCCTCCTGAACAATTTCCCTGTCAAGTACTGAACAGCGGCCAAAGAATCCGGTGTAGGGATAACGGCCCATGGACACAAGGTCAAATACCTTCATATGTTCCACCGAAACCTTATCGGTTAATACGGCACTAACAACGGTAGAGCGTTTTTGCGGCGAATATTCGTCAAGAGGTATTCCTGCCAGCCGAACAGATCCGGCTAAAGGCTGCTGTAAGCCACACAAGGTTCGCAAAAGCGTTGATTTTCCGGCACCATTAGGCCCCAGCAGACAAACCAGCTCACCTGTAAACATCTTCAGGCGTAAAGACTTTTGGACGACATTATTGCTATTTCCATCGTTATATCCCACAGAGAGGTTATATGCAGAAATCATTTGTTTTCGTTTTCCCGGATCCATATTAGGTTTTGGATTTTTCATAACATCTCCTTTCGTCTGTTTCGCAGAATGACCCATACAACAATTGGAGCACCAATAAGGGAGCTTAACGCGTTTACCGGCAATGCCCCGGAAGCTCCGGGAAGCCGTGAGAGCAGATTTATTAAAAGAGCAAATGCAGCGCCGGAAAAAATCACTCCCGGAACGATAACACGATGGTCATTACTACGATAGAGGTTTCGGGCTATATGAGGTACGGCCACACCAAGAAATGCCACAGGCCCGCAGTAGGCGGTAACTAATGCTGCAAGCATACCCGATACCGAAATAATCACAACCCTGTTGCGGCGCATATTCAAGCCCATATTATGAGCATAGTTATCACCTAAAAGAATCAGGTTTAACGGCTTTATCAACATTATGACAGCAGCTATGCCAAGAACGATAAGAGCACCAAACCAAATCATATTCTGCCATCCCACTTTTGAAAAACTCCCCATACCCCAAATCACATAGGCATGTAGCGCATGATCGGCAGAGAAAAACTGCAACACACTCACAAGAGACGAAACAGCATAACCGATCATAAGACCAATAATCAGTAAAACGATATGATTACCGATACGTCCGGCAATAAAAAGCAATAGAAAAATAACACCTCCGGCCCCAATAAGTGCGGCGAGGATAACACTAATATTTGAGAGAACAAGGTATTGTGACAATACTCCGCCGGCGAGAAGAATAACCAATGCTACACCAAGGCTTGCTCCTGAAGTCACACCTAATACAGAAGGTCCGGCCAAAGGATTACGAAAAAGTGTCTGCATCAGCAGGCCACTAAGCGACAATGCCGCTCCGGCAAAAACAGATGTCAGCGCCATTGGAAGCCGGGAATTCAATATAATACTTTGCCATGAGTTTCGTGCTACCTCTCCCCCACTCAAAACATTCAACACTTCGTTGAAAGGAATATTCACGGATCCCAGAAAAATATTCCCCACAAAAAGCAACATAGTAAAAACTATTAACAACAAAGAAATAATAACATTTCTCTTTCTATAAGAATACATATTTCACTTTAATAATTTATAATATTTTGGATAATACACCGTATCAAATATACCCGGATGCAAGGCCACTGCCAGATCCATCAATAATACATCCGGTTCAAGAACGCCTTGTTCGAAATAGGGTGTTTTTGATGGATTGCAAGCAATGATGCTTCTATTTTTAAAGGCCATGAATTCAGCATAATGGCGATTCAACCCTGCAATAAGTTCATAAGTTATTTCACTATTACTGCCATAAACAACACGCCAAAAGTCACAATCACGGCCACGGTCAATAACGACTTCAAAATCCAGGGGTATGCTTGCATCTTTATCATTATCATTAAAAATGTAATTAGCACCTGCATCACTATAGAGTTGTGAAATATAACTTGCACCGCCACTCACATACCAAATACCCTGAAATTCCATTCCACCAAATATCTCCGGTCGATTTTCGACCTGTGAATTCACTTTCCGGGAAATATTCCTGTAACGGTTTTCAACAGCAGAAAACAGGCTGTCGGCGAGGTTCATCTTATCAACAAAGGCACCAAAAACCTTGATCCATTCAGCCCTTGCCAGGGGAGAAATCTCCCGAAATTCTTCAATATATACGATCGGTATTCCGGTCCGTATAAAAAGCTGCATTTCATCTTTACGCATATGATCGGTAAAAATCAATGTTGGCTCAAGATCCAATATAAGTTCCTCATCGAGTCCGGCGCCATCGGAAATCATTGCTATTTTCCCTTCACGAATAAACTTTTTTACTTCTTCATTATATATAAAGGAAGAATCAGGAGTACCAACAATATGGTGCGCTTCGCCAAGGGTTTGAAGAAAGGCTACGTGAGTTGAAGAAAGGCAAACATATCGTGGAGTATCCCGATTGACAAATTGGGTTGTAGCAGAAGCTTCATTTTCAGAAAAGCCATAAGTCATTTTTTCTCCATTATAATATAATGAAATTATTTCAGGATCGGAAGATAGTGTAAACCCCATAGCATACTGTGCATCATTACTATTATCACCATCTGAAAGGGCTTGATTTCTATTACAGGAAACTATTATTACCGGAAGAATAAAAAGAAAATATTTAAGCATAAAATACAATAGTATTAAAAGAAACCACTCATTAACACATCCTCGAACGTAAACGAATTAATGCAAAGGTAAGCTTTTCAAAAAATCCTATCTTTGTAGAAAGTTTATTTATATGAAGATTGTATTTGCACGAACGCCGAAGCCCAAAAGATTTGATTTTCCGGCACGGTATTACGACCCGCGGAAGGAAGAGCTGGAGAGACGTAAAAAGATGCGCGAGGGAGGTGAATTAACTACCGAAGACCGCGTAAAAGGGAGCATGAAGAGTTCATGGCATAAGGAAGCAAAACAAAAAAATGACCGTTCCAATAAGCGCACGATATTCATTTACCTGGCCATTGCCCTAATCATCCTCTATTTTATATTCTTCGCAAAAATCTTTTAGGTAATGTCGGATATTATTCATTTACTTCCCGATGCTGTCGCAAATCAGATCGCCGCGGGAGAGGTAGTACAGCGCCCGGCATCCATCATTAAGGAGATGATGGAAAACTCCATTGATGCCGGTGCCGATGAGATAGAGGTAATTTTAAAAGATGCCGGAAAGGCACTTGTACGTATTGTTGACAATGGAAAAGGCATGAGTGAAGCCGATGCACGGATGTCGTTTGAGCGTCATGCCACTAGTAAAATATCGGAGGCCGGGGATCTATTTGCATTGCGTAGCTTTGGATTCAGAGGTGAAGCCCTGGCATCAATTGCAGCAGTTGCTCAGGTAGAGATGAATACCCGTCAGCACGACAATGAACTTGGAACAAAAGTGCTTATTGAAGGCTCCAAAATAATCGGACAATCGCCGGTTTCATGCCCTGAAGGAACTTCTATTGCAGTTAAAAACCTGTTTTATAATGTGCCCGCAAGAAGAAACTTCCTGAAATCCAACAATGTGGAGCTTCGTCATTGTATCGAAGAGTTTCAGCATATTGCCCTCGCCAACCCACAGATTATAATGGATCTTTACCATAATGATAAACCGGTATTACAATTAAAAAAAGGAAACCTCAAACAGCGAATTGTATCTTTGATGGGTGCGAATTTTGATGAAAAAATCGTACCCATAGAAGCTGAGACCAATAAAATTAAAATCTCCGGATTTATTGGGAAACCGGAGTATGCAAAAAAAACACGTGGCGAACAATTCTTCTTTGTGAATGGTCGCTTTATAAAACATCACTATCTTAACCATGCTGTTCAGAGCGCCTTTGAAGAACTTATTCCTGATGGCTCCTATCCGCTGTATTTTATCTTCTTTGAGGTGGATCCTGCGGATATTGATGTTAATATACACCCTACGAAAACAGAAATCAATTTTCTGGATGCCCGCCTGATTTATTCCTTTTTACGATCAGCAGTAAAACAGGCCTTTGGGAAATTCAGCATTACACCGTCTATTGACTTTAATACGGAGCAGTCGTTTAATGTACAACCCCTGAAACCGGATCACAACATCCAGCCACCAACGGTTAAGATCGACCCCGGTTACAGTCCTTTCAATACCACAAATTCGGATACTGACGGGAACCGTGCTAATTGGGAAACCATGTTTTCGCCGGGAGTATTTCCCGGAGTTCAGCAGGAACTGGACGTACAATTACCTGGCGTTGAAATCACTGCAGGTGCTGAGATTGAAAGCACAGAAGACAAAAGCACTAATTCCTTTATTCAGGTGCAGCAAAAATACATTGTAACACCGGTAAAATCAGGGTTAATGGTTATCAATCAACGGAAGGCACATCAGCGTGTATTATACGAGAACTTCATTGAAAACCTGGAGAATGCCACTCCCGGGAGCCAAAAAACCCTTTTCCCGGAGACCTGGCACGTGAATGCTTCGGACGCAGCACTGATTAAAGAGCTCTACGAAGAGTTTATGCGGCTTGGTTTTGAAATAACCAGTGCTGGCGGAAATAGTTTTATTATCAACGGTGCCCCGGTGGATTTACCACAAGAGATTATTCTGCAAACACTGGAGAATACCCTGGAACAATACAAAAACCTGAACCCCGGATCATCATCCAGGCATATGAGACTAGCCAAAGCCATGGCAAAAAGTATGTCAATAAGTGATAAAAAGCCACTCACCCCGGAAGAGATGCATACATTGGCAAGCTCCTTGTTTGCCTGTTCAGCACCGGAGAATGACCTTGACGGAGGGAAGACACTGACAATTATTCCATCGAATAAGCTGGATACCATGTTTTAAAAGAGAAAAAAATGACAAGCAATCAATATCGCCCGGGAGGCTTTGGAAACCTCCCACCAGTAGTAAAGAACTTATTAATTCTGAATGTAATATTCTTTTTCGGGACCTACTTTGTAGGAATGACTACAGGCAATGACCTCACAGACCTTCTGGGATTAAGATATCCCTTTAGCAGTGCCTTCCGGCCATTCCAGTTTATCAGCTATATGTTTATGCATGGCAGCCTGTCGCATTTGTTTTTCAATATGTTTGCCTTATGGATGTTTGGGCGAATACTTGAGAATGTTTGGGGTAGCCAGCGTTTTTTAATATACTACCTTATATGTGGTATAGGTGCCGCGCTGACACACTACGTCATCGCATGGTTTGAGATCAATCCTGTTATCAATATGATGGATGCTTTTCTGGACCAACCATCCATACAGACCCTTTCAGAGTTTATTGCATCGCATCGTTTCCATTTGAGCGAAAACAGTGGTATCATCTGGGATCATTTTCTTAATTTCCAGGCCCAAACCAATGTACTGCAACAAAATCCGGGAAATCATGGGGCATTACAAACTGCCGTGGATTTCATCTCCGAATACAGAGAATACTTTCTTAACCTGCCGAATGTTGTTGGTGCCAGTGGAGCCATCTTCGGATTGTTATTAGCTTTTGGTATGTTATTCCCCAATTCAGAGATTTACATCTATTTTCTTTTCCCTCTCAAGGCAAAATGGTTTGTAATTATCTATGGTGCCATAGAGCTTATTTCGGGTTTTGCTGACAGCAGCAGTAATGTGGCGCACTTCGCACACCTTGGTGGTATGATTTTTGGGTTCCTGCTGATCCGCTATTGGCGAAAGAAAAACATTTATTAGTTATGTATTCCAATATGTTTCAGCAATGGATACAGCGTATCCGTCGATTTTTTGAATCCGGGAGCCTTTTATCCAGGCTTATATTAATAAACATCGGTGTTTGGTTATTAACCTATCTGGCAGGGGTTGTAGCATGGTTATTTAAATCAGAAACAGGGGCGTGGGAATTTGTACGGTTCCTGGCAGTCCCGGCAGATCTGGAAACGCTAATCAGCAGGCCATGGACAGTATTCACCTATATGTTTCTTCATGAACGGTTCTGGCATATCTTCTTTAACATGTATATGTTGTGGTTTGGTGGTACTATATTTCTGCAACACCTGACAGAACGTCATCTTTTAAGGGTTTATATTATTGGTGGACTGGCGGGTGCATTTCTTTATATTTTTTCATTTAATGTATTTCCTGTTTTTGCGGATCATGCCGCCGGAAGTGCTGCTCTTGGAGCATCAGCCTCAGTATTGGCAATATTAATTGCCATTGCTGCATACAGGCCAAATCACACCCTTAATCTGGTGTTTTTTGGGCCTGTAAAACTTAAATACCTCGCATTAATATTTGTGCTTATCGACTTATTCAGCATACAGTCATCAGGAAATGCCGGTGGACATATTGCTCATCTTGGAGGTGCAATAGCCGGATTTTTATACATTTTTGCACTCTTTAATACAAAAGCGACTGAATATCATAAAAAACGACCCCAAAAGAAATTTTCCTTAAATGACCTTTTCCCGAAAAAAAAGAAAAACAAGGGATTCAGGTCAGTAAACAGGAACGGACGCCCGCTATCAGATGAAGAATACAATGCCAATCGTGCAAAAAAACAGAAAGAAATCGACCGAATTCTCGAAAAAATCGCTCGTTCAGGATACGACAGTCTCTCGTCAAAAGAGAAAGAGATGCTATTTAAACAAAGCAAACAATAGTGTCTGTTGGATGTTATTATATTAGAAAACCATGATCCATTGAAAAAGAAAAAACACCATAGAGGCAATGGCATATTCAAAACAGGCAAGTACCTGATTATCATGCTTAATATCATTGCTGCTCTGGTACTCTTAATGCCTCTTTTTATAGCAAGAGACTCTATTGACAGTGACCTTCTGCCTCTTTCAGGGCTCGTTTTCCCATATTTTCTTTTCCTCAATATGCTATTTGTTTTTCTATGGCTCTCTGCCGGGAAAAAACTATTTATCATCTCGTTAGTAGCCATGATCGCTACAACCGGCATCTCTGGAAGTTTCTTTCAGTGGAATCTTTTCAACTATTCCAACAGCAACAATGGCATTAAAGTACTCTCCTTTAATGTAAAATATTTGGGAATGGATTATGAGAAGAAAAACATACAGTATCAGAATGATCTCTTACAATTCCTTGAAAAAGAAAATCCAGAGATTATTTGTCTTCAGGAGTTTGATTGCCTTCCGGGAACTTTTCTAAAGACTGTAGAAGAAATTAAAGCTAAAACAGGAATGAAACATTACGTTTTTACAAGGTATTATCCGGGCACAGAAAATACTGAGCGTATTATTTTATTCTCAAAGGAGGAGGTTGTAAAAAAAGGATCCTTAACAGATCCTCACACGCGGCGGTATGCTGTATATGCGGATTTTGTCCACCAGCAGGACACGTTGCGAATCATAAACGCCCATTTGCAATCTGTTTACTTAAAAGAAGAAGATCAGTTGGGACTTGCTGATTTCAAAGGGGGCAATGCATCGCAGGCAGTAATAAGAAACAAAGGTGCAAGGATGTATGAGAAATTAACAAAAGCATTCAAAAAAAGAGCTGTCCAGACCGATTCCCTTTCCCTTTTCATCAGCAAATCGCCATATAAAGTTATTCTTTGCGGTGATTTTAACGATACGCCTGCATCCTACAGTTATCAAACGATCAGCAAACAACTGACAGATGGATTCAAAGCTTCGGGAAAAGGTGTTGGCACAAGTTTTAACGGCAAATATCCCGGATTAAGAATCGATTATATTTTTTATGACAAAAATCTGCGATCTTTAAAATATAAAACACATAGGGATATAGAATTCTCAGATCATTTTCCGGTTAGTACCATTATAACAAATAACAATTAGGATACAATGCCAACACCCTTTAAAATAACATCAGAATTCAGGCCTACGGGCGACCAGCCGGCGGCCATAGAGCAACTTGCCGAAGGTGTTGAGCGCGGAGATACAGCGCAGGTTTTATTGGGCGTTACGGGTTCGGGTAAGACCTTTACCATTGCGAATGTTATTGAGAAAGTGCAAAAACCTGTACTGATACTTTCACATAACAAAACACTGGCGGCACAGCTTTACGGTGAATTCAAACATTTTTTTCCCGAAAATGCGGTGGAGTATTTTGTCTCCTATTATGATTACTACCAACCGGAGGCCTATCTTCCCACCTCAGACACGTATATTGAAAAAGACCTGAGTATAAACGATGAGATTGAAAAGCTGCGGCTGAGTGCATCATCAGCATTGCTCTCAGGGCGCAGAGATGTAATCGTAGTGAGCTCTGTATCCTGTATTTATGGCATCGGAAACCCGGAGGAATTCTCATCAAATACTATTACAGTCAACCGCGGTGAGCTGATCAGTAGAAATATGTTGTTGCATAAATTCGTCACCAGTCTGTACAGTCGCACAGAAACAGAGCTCACCCGGGGAACGTTCAGGGTCAAAGGTGATTCGGTGGACATCTTCCCAGCCTATGCCGATTTCGGATTCAGGATTTTATTCTGGGGCGATGAAATTGAAACGCTGGAAATCATTGAGCCGGAAACAGGTAAGCGTATTGAAGACCTTGAGGAGATCACAATATACCCTGCCAATATATTTGTAACATCCAAAGAGACCTTAAACGGAGCAATCCGTAATATTCAGGATGACCTTCACGAGCAGGTAGCATATTTTAAGGAAATCGGCAGTCATATGGAGGCAAAACGCCTGGAAGACAGAGTAACGTATGACCTGGAGATGATGAAAGAGCTGGGATATTGCTCGGGCATTGAGAATTACTCACGGTATTTTGATCACCGCAAGCCGGGCAGCAGACCCTTCTGCCTGATAGACTATTTCCCGGATGACTTCCTGGTTGTTATTGACGAATCGCATGTTACCATTCCTCAGATTCGGGCGATGTACGGAGGCGATCGTTCACGCAAACAAAATCTGGTGGAATATGGCTTCAGACTTCCATCAGCACTTGATAACAGGCCACTGAAATTCGATGAGTTCGAGCGTATCATCTCACAAACCATTTATGTAAGCGCCACTCCTGCCGACTATGAGCTGGTACAGTCGGAAGGTGTTATTGTGGAACAGCTTATACGCCCCACAGGGCTTCTGGATCCGGTAATTGAAGTCAGGCCCAGCATTAATCAGGTTGACGACCTGCTGGATGAAATCAATCGTGTTGTTGATACAGGGGAAAGAGTATTGGTAACAACACTCACCAAACGTATGGCTGAGGAGCTGACAAAGTACCTATTAAAGCTTCATATAAAATGTCAGTACATTCATTCGGACGTAGACACACTCGACAGAGTAGAGATCATGCGTGATTTACGCCTGGGGAAATACGATGTGCTTGTCGGTGTAAACCTGCTGCGTGAAGGCCTTGATTTGCCCGAGGTATCGCTGGTAGCAATCCTTGACGCTGATAAAGAGGGATTTCTGCGCTCGGAACGGTCGCTAACTCAAACAGCAGGGCGGGCAGCACGTAACCTCAATGCGAAAGTAATTATGTATGCCGATAAAATTACCGACAGTATGCGCCGTACCATTGAAGAAACGGAACGCCGCAGAACAAAACAAATGGCATACAACCAAAAACACAATATCACGCCAAGGGCAATTGTTAAATCAACAGAATCCATTCTTGGTAAAACAACGGTGGCCGGCGACAACATTGAGAAAGGTGCTTATATTGAAAAAGACCGTTCAAGTGTTGCAGCTGATCCGGTAGTAAGCTATATGACAAAAGAACAGCTGAAAAAAGCCATTGACAAAACCCGAAAACAAATGGAAAAAGTAGTTAAAGAGCTGGATTTTATCGAAGCGGCACGATTACGTGATGAAATGCTGGAATTTCAACGTCTTCTCGAAGAAAAAAGATAACTTTGCCATTAAAAAAATAAGGTAATGTGTATCAATAATAATCTTCAAGCTTTAAGAAAAGAGATCCCTGATAACGTTTGCCTGGTAGCCGTTTCAAAAACCAAACCCGACAACGATATTATTGTGGCTTATAATTGCGGGCAAAAGGTTTTTGGAGAAAACAAAGCCCGCGAAATGGAAGAAAAAGCCAACAATTTGCCGGAAGATATTTCATGGCACTTTATCGGGCATCTTCAAACGAACAAAGTGAAATACATTGCCCCTAAAGTATCACTCATTCACAGCATCGACAGCCTGAAAATTTTAAAAGAGATCAACAAACAGGCTAAAAGAAACAACCGATCAATATCCTGTTTACTGCAGTTTCATATTGCTGAAGAAGAAACAAAATTTGGCCTGGATATGGACGAAGCACACAGTATATTGAAAAGCGACGATTACCGGGCAATGGAAAACATTCAAATCATCGGGGTAATGGGCATGGCAACCTATACAGATGATGAAAACCAGGTAAGAAAGGAATTCAGAAACCTGAAAACCATATTTACATCGATAAAAAAAGATTTTTTTGAATCTTCAACGCAATTTTGTGAAATCTCTATGGGTATGTCTGGAGATTATAAAATTGCCATTGAAGAAGGTGCTACTATTGTCCGGGTTGGAAGCCTGATATTTGGTGCAAGAAATTATTCACAGAAAATGTAACCTGGCGATACTATTTTTATCGTATGGATCACATTAAGAAAGGGAGTGATGACAGAGATATTGTTTTTTCTTGGGTTTATTGTGCTGATCGTCGGAGCGAATATGCTAGTGGAAGGATCTTCCTCTATCGGCAAGAAGCTGGGTATTCCGAGTATTGTCATTGGCCTTACCATTGTGGCTTTTGGCACCAGCTTACCTGAACTGGTAATCAGCGGGTTTGCTGCATTTCGTGGCGACACCGACCTGTCCATTGCAAATGTGCTGGGAAGCAATTTATTAAATATACTCATCATCCTTGGTATTACAGCCATTATAACGCCTATTCCGGCTAAAAAAAGCACCACAAACAAAGTTATTCCCGGGTCATTTCTCATTACTGTAATTCTATGTCTGGTAATGTATTTTATAAATGATGGGATAATGGCCATTAACAGAGTCGAGGGCATTGTTTTTCTGGTTCTTTTCTTGTTGTTTATCCATCTAAACCGACGGGCATCACAACATGCAAGCAAAGAAGAAAAGGAAGGCGGCAATATAAAAGAATATCCAACCGGTTTATCAGTATTGTTTGTTGTTGGCGGACTTGCCGGGTTATTTTTAAGCGGCCGCTGGATTGTAAACGGAGCTACTGATATAGCTACAAAAATGGGCATCGACCAGTCGGTAATAGGGCTCACACTGGTTGCACTGGCAACCTCATTACCCGAGCTGGTAACCTCTGTTATTGCGGCACTAAAAAAGAACCCCGATATCGCCATTGGAAATGTTGTAGGATCAAATATTTTCAATATTCTGCTTGTGTTGGGAGCCAGTGCCACAATACGTCCATTGCCGGTATATGCTGAGTTACAGAGTGATCTTATTATGGTTTTAGTATCAACAGTAGCGTTGTTTGTAATGCTCTATTTTGGAAAAAGAAAATATATCCTTCAGCGGCTTGAAGGTGCTTTATTGGTAATAATCTACATTCTGTATATTATCATACGGTTATAAGTGAACACTCAGGCCTGCATACTGTTTCTCAAATGATGAAAAACAGGCAACACTATATAAAGACAACGGTCAGTAGCATAAACAAAATTTCAGCTACCGGTTATTTACTTCAAATACGATACTCTATATCCTGGGTTCCGGGCCAGGTGGTAGGCATAAAACTTCAATCAGATCAGAAGTCACGTTTATATTCCATAGCAGGAAGTGATGATCCGGAACAACTTACAATTCTGTTCACAGAAAAACCCGATGGCATGCTTACACCTCTTCTGTCAGAATTAAAATCCGGAGATAGCATCTATGTATCATCGCCATTTGGAAAATTTATTCCTGCTGCAGATAATGCATGGTGGATATGTAATGGCACCGGAATAGCTCCCTTCAGAGGTTTATGGCAGCAACATTCCATAAGTGACATCAAACTTATTCATGGTGTAAAACAACCCGGTGACAAATATTTTTATCAAGAAATAAAAAAAACATCAGGTATTACTTACACCGCATGTTTATCGCAGGAATCAACAGAAGAAGATTATGATGGACGCGTAACAGAATATTTGCAGAATATGGAATCGTTGCCGGCATCAGCAAATTACTACCTTTGCGGCAGCGCTGAGATGTCGGTAGAAGTAAGAGATATTTTGATTTCCAAAGGCATCCCCTATACAAACATTCATACTGAAATTTATTTTTAATGGAAAAAGAGGCTTTATTCGGGAAAACATTAGATGAACTTAAAGATGTTGCCATTTCACTCGGGATGAAACCATTTGTAGGCAAACAGATTGCCGACTGGCTGTACAAAAAGCATATCACTACGGTGGAAGAGATGCATAATATTTCAAAAAATGCCCTGGAAAAGATCAGCAGGCACTATACTATTGGCAGAATGACACATTCCAGTGTACAGGAATCGAAAGATGGTACCAGGAAGTATCTTTTCCCTGCAGCGGGAAATAAATTTATCGAAGCAGCCTATATTCCCGACAATGACAGGGCTACATTATGCGTTTCGTCGCAGGTAGGTTGCAAAATGGGCTGTTTGTTTTGTATGACCGGGAAACAGGGATTCCAGGCGCATCTTACCGCCGGTGAGATTGTAAATCAAATCGTTAGCCTTCCGGAGTTTGAAAAGCTTACAAATATTGTATATATGGGTATGGGAGAGCCTTTCGATAACATTGATAATGTCATGAAGAGTCTGGAGATACTTACCTCCGGATACGGGCTTGGAATGAGCTCCCGAAGGATAACTGTATCTTCAATAGGTGTTATTCCAGCAATGAAACAATTCCTAAATGATAGTGACTGTCACCTGGCAATCAGTATGCATACTCCATTTGATGAAGAACGCAGCCGGTTAATGCCCATTGAGAATGTTTACCCTATCGCTGATGTAGTACAGGAAATCAGGGCATATGATATGGGAAAACAACGGCGTACATCGTTTGAGTATATTATGTTCGAAGGCATTAACGATACATTAACGCATGTAAAAGAGATGGCCCGGCTGTTAAATGGTTTACGATGCCGCGTAAACCTTATTCGTTTTCATGCTATTCCAGGAACACCACTCAAAGGATGCAATGAGGGGAAAATGATCTGGTTCAGAGATCAATTAACAAAAAAAGGTATTACAACAACAATTCGTGCATCCAGAGGTGAAGATATTTTTGCAGCATGTGGGTTATTATCAACCAAAGAGTTGTTAAAGCAGCAGCAAAACAAGGGGTAACACTCCTGCCCTGTTTCCATAAAATTGTATCTTTGCGGTTCGAAACACAGTTATGGCATCATCAGTTTACATAAAGAACAAGAAAGCATTCTATCAGTATTTTCTCCAGGATCGTTTTACTGCAGGCATTGTACTTACCGGCACAGAGATAAAATCCATCCGGGCTGGAAAAGCAACCCTCGCTGAATCGTACTGCCAGTTTAAAGACGATGAGCTTTATGTTTTTGGTATGCATATCAGTGAATATAAATACGGCACCTACAACAACCACGACCCCAAGCGTCTGCGAAAGCTGTTGCTTAACAAGCGTGAGCTGAAGAAAATATTTCAAAGTCTGACGGAAAAAGGGCTTACCATCATACCTATAGCGCTATTTATCAACGAAAAAGGGCTAGCCAAGCTGGAAATAGCCATTGCAAAAGGTAAAAAGCTATATGATAAGCGTGAAACGCTGAAAGCAAAGGATACCAAAAGGGAAATCGAACGCGACAGAGGCAGATATTAGAACAGGCAAAACCTGAAGCCTTGCCACAATAAAAAAACGCAGTGAATTCTACTTGTTTTTTCGATAACGCAACAGAGGAGAGTCGGGTTCTTTTTCCATAAGTTTATACGATGCTTTATCGACTAATTTCGGGAATAATTTATTAAGCAATACAGTAAGTTTACCTTCAGTAGTAAGGATCAGGCTGCGCTTGCGTCGTCGCACAGCTACATAAATACGATACGCACAATATTCTGCCGACATCATGTTTTTCTCCTTCCGTGGAGTAGACCCCTGCGCAGAGCCATCGGCAGTAAGTGCAGCAAAGCGAACATTTGAACTGGTAAACCCGGGTGCAGCAATAAGCACATGCATTCCGGTACGAAGGTTTTCGATACGCACCGTTTCAAGAAAACCTCTGATAGCATATTTGGATGCTGAGTAGCCTGTACGGCCGGGAAGGCCCTGGTAACCGGCAATAGAGATTATCCCTGCAACAGTCCCCTTTTGCTTAACGATATATGGTTCAGCATATTTCGTACAGTACACTGTACCCCAGAAATTCACCTCCATTAACCGACGGATAACTGTTAGATCGAGGTCACAAAACAGAGCACGCATTGAGATCCCTGCATTATTGATCAGGATATCTATCCGTCCAAAAGCTTCAATAGTTTTCTCAATGAGGTTTTTACAATCTTCTTCAACACTAACATCAGTTTTCACTGAAAGGGTCCGGGTTTTATATTTCTCAAGGGATTTCTGAACTTCTGAAAGGCGCTCTTCATTACGGGCAGCCAGCACAACCCACGACTGTCGTCTGGCAAATTGTTCTGCCAGGGCTTTACCAATGCCTGAGGACGCTCCGGTAATAATGACAACCTTATCTTTCATTCCACAAAATTAAAAATATCCCTCCGACCAGCATCTGATAAAAGGGATATTTTTTTTAAAAAGAAAAACAATTACACACGTACTCTGGGAACATGCTCAGGGAGGCGTGCCAGAATTTCGTAATTCATGGAATTATTCATTTCTGCAAATGAAGAAAAAGTAATCTCCGTACCATTTTGTTCTCCTATAAGGATTACCTCATCACCAGGACAGACATGTTCATGGTCTGAAATATTGCAAAGTATCATATTCATGTTGATCGTACCAATAACATCGGCACGTTGCCCATTGACAAGTACGTGTCCATTATTGCTCAACGACCGGCTATATCCGTCTACATATCCCACAGGTACGATCATTATTCTCATATCCTGCGGAGCCTGATAACCCAGTCCATAACCAACAAAAGCACCTTCTTCAACATCCTTTACAACCATAACTGAAGACTTCCAGACAATAGACCGCTGTAAAGGATTTGAGTGATTTTTCACCGATCGGGCATATTGGATCCAGATCTCCTTTGTCGGCCAGTATCCATACAACAATACACCTACACGAACCATATCCAGACGCGTCTGAGGGTATATTATTGTTGCGGCAGAGGAGGCTACATGACGGATTCCGGGATCTATACCTTGTTGCTCAAGATATGCAACGCGTTGATTGTATATTGCAAACTGATCCATAACGCGAACATAATTCGCAATACTTTCAGCACCAGCAAAATGCGTTGTCACTCCAACAACAGTAATGTATTCTTCATATTCACGAATAAGCCTGATACAGTCATCCAGTGCCAATTCAGTAAGTCCTGTTCGGTTCATTCCAGTTTCCAGATCCAGATGGACCTGTGCTTTTTTATTTATTAACTGTGCTATAGAAATGGCTGATTTAAGAATCTCACAAGAATAGATATAAAACTGGATATTATTCTCAATAATCCACCGTAAATGGGCATTTTCAACATATCCCATAACCATAAGACGGGAATCGTCCCGAATATAACGAAAACAATTTAATGCTTCCGTAGAACTAAAAACGGCAAAGCATGAAACACCACAACTCTGAAGGGCAGGAAGTACCTGCCCCACACCATGTCCATATGCATTACCTTTTACCACAGCACAAATATCCGCAGTTTCACCTGTCAGAGATTTTATAAAACCATAGTTATTTTCAAGAGCAGATTTCTTTATCTCAATCAAACTATTACTCATTTTCTAAACAAATTTTTTCTCAATAAATTTAGAATTTAAAAGCCGTGCTACAGCCATATAACTGGGTTTAAAGCAAATTTTATCCCCCACACGATATTTTTTCTTCTTATCACTTGTAAGATTATCACCTAAGTCGAGCACCGTCATATCAGAGGTGATACCCACATACTGGATAGAAGGATCCAAAAGTTCCAATTCGTTCATATCCACATCCAGTAAGCCAAAATCAACAATTGCTTTGTAGGTTGTTTCGCTTATCATCTCCTGATCAAAATCCTCAGTATGCCCGATACTGGCATCACTAATCACACCATCAGGGACAATTTCCTTTTCCTCAAGCTCGATAATATTGGCATAAAAGCGGAATGTCTCGGCAGATAACTCATTAAAGGTCTCATTATCCAGCGGGCTCGTACCGAAAAAGGCTGCCTCTCCGATACGGAAATGGTTTATATCTTCAGGAAGCTTACCACTCGCAAGAAGAGGTAATGTAATGGAGCTACCACCGGAAATAATGGGAAGTTTTTTATTAAACTTATATTCCAGAATCATTTTATATAAACTGAGTTGCATAAGCTTATCATAAGTAGGTTCAATACCATACATACAACCCAGATTAGAGCCCAGTCCAATAACTTCAATATTGGACATGTCGAAAACCTTTTCATAGAACTCTTCAAGATTTTCGCGCAAAACACCTTCACGCAGTTCGCCCAATTCAACCATTACAATAATCTTATGTATTTTATCAGCTTTCTGCGCCGCTTCATTGAGTGCCATAATTGTACGGTAGCTGCTATTAAGCGAAATATCGGCATATTGTACAATTTCGTCGGCATAAATCTTTGCCGGAGGCTTAATGTATATGGTAACCATATCCGGATTCAGGATTTTTAATGTCTTCAAACTACTCAACCGGCTGTCTCCCACCGAATGAAGATCCTTAATCAGGTCGGGAGTAAGAAGCGCTTTCATGAAATCTTCGTCTCCACTGAAAACCTTTGTTATCAGGCTCCACTCAATATTATGTATCTTTAAATAATTGTTAAGTTTCAGTATATTATTTCGTACTTCTGTAATACTTACATTTAATCGTGCCATGAGAGTTTATTTGGTTTTAGGATTTGATAACCTCATATCGGCATATTTATTGGTAAAACCTACCCTTTCATACAGTCTTTTGGCAGGGTTATCGTATTCAACATGTAGTTTAATATCACCTTCAGCAATACCGGCAGCCTTTTCAATTATCTGTCTTCCGATACCTTTCCCACGGTACTGGTTATTGACCGCAATGTAAACAAGGATATTTTCAGGAATATAGCCTCCCATTCCTGTATTGTTCATTATCAGTCCACCAACAAGGGCATCATCATAAAAAGCAGCAAGAGCAAAACCACCTTTTCCGGGTTCATCGGAGAGCGCATAATTCAGGCAATCCTCAATTTGATCCCGTGGGTCCCCAAATTTGTCAAGGTGTTCAAACAATAAATCAATAAATTCATTTTTTGTAATTTCTTTAAAATCTTCGTCTTTTTTAATTTCTTTAATTTTTAACATAAAACCTTTCGTTTTCATTTAATGTGAACTCATTAATACGAAAAATAATCACACAATGCAAATGTGATTTACATTCGGTGAGAGTTCCTTCAATAGTATGAACATAGAAACCATGGTATTGTTATTTGGAAAATGGTCTTTCTTTTCCGGCATATTTACATTCCATACAATGAACAACAGCCCTCAATCATTTGTAGTAATAAACAGTATTCTATTTTACTGCAAATAATCAAAAAAACAGAGTTATGAAATACTATATTGAAAAAACACTACAATCAGATTTTGAAACTGCAGTTGCAAAAGTCATTACCGCTCTTGAGAAAGAGAGCTTTGGCATTGTTTCCGAAATAAACCTTCACACAAAATTCAGAGAAAAGTTGGGTGTGGATTTTAGAAAATACAGAATTCTGGGAGCATGTAATCCATCTCTTTCCTACCGTTCGTTGCAGAAGGAGGATAAAATCGGAACTATGCTGCCCTGTAATGTTGTTGTCCAGGAACTCGACGATGGAGAGGTACAAGTAGTAGCCGTTGATCCCGCAGCATCAATGCTGGCCGTTGAAAATCAGGAGCTAAAGGCAATCATTGAGGAAGCAAAAACTAAAATGACAAATATGATTGCATCATTAGCATAAAATATTTCTGCACCAAAATACAGAGCCAGGATAGCACATAACTATGAAAAAAATACTATTAACAGGAGCAACAGGGTACATAGGAAAAAGATTATTACCTATTCTGGTGGAAAGTGGGTATTCGGTAATTTGTTGTGTCAGGGATTTAAATAAATTTCATGTTGCCGATTCTGTCAAAACAAAGATTCAGGTAATCGAAACAGATCTGACCAACAGGGAATCCCTGAAAAACATCCCCCTGGATATTGATTTTGCTTATTATCTGGTGCACTCAATGTCAACCTCGAAAAACTACTTTGAATTAGAGCATCAATCGGCCATAAATTTCAGGCAAGCAGTGAATCGTTCAGGCGTAAAACAGGTAATTTATTTGAGCGGCATAGTTAATTCCGAAACATTATCAGAACACCTGAAATCAAGAAAAAACGTTGAAAACGAATTAAGCAAAGGAAATTATGCCCTTACAACTGTTCGCGCAGGTATCATTATTGGGTCAGGGAGTGCATCATTCGAAATCATTCGTGATTTAGTGGAAAAATTACCAATTATGATTGCACCAAAATGGTTGAAAACAAAATGTCAACCTATTGGTGTTACTGATGTCATTACAGTTTTAAGAGGAATTTTAGGTAATACGACAACCTACAACAAGAGCTTTGATATTGCAGGGGATGAAATTCTTACATACAAAGAAATGTTAATGGGTTTTGCACAGGTGCGAGGTTTAAAACGGATTATATGGACCATTCCGGTAATGACGCCCAAATTGTCTTCCTACTGGCTCTATTTCATTACATCAACCTCCTATAAACTTGCTATTTCATTGGTTGACAGCATGAAAGTAGAAGTAATAGCAAAAGACACTGAAATCAACAAATTGCTTCAGCTACATCCCTTAACCTATAAGGAAAGCATCAAAAGAGCATTCAGCAAGATAGCACAAAACGAGATTATTTCCAGTTGGAAAGACTCGACCATAAGCGGAAGGCTGAATTATAAAATTTCTGATTTTATCCACGTGCCTGAATATGGTTGTTATAAGGATCTTCGTAAGAGACAGGTGAAAGACAATCAGCAATGCATTGAGAAGATATGGAAGATAGGTGGAGAGACAGGCTGGTATTATGCCGATTGGTTATGGAAACTCAGGGGATTTATTGACAAACTGTCGGGAGGAGTTGGCTTACGAAGGGGCAGGACAAACAAGTATACAATTCAGGCTGGGGATACGTTAGATTTTTGGCGAGTACTTTACGCAAGCCAAAAGGAAAAGCGCTTATTATTATTTGCAGAAATGAAACTACCGGGAGAAGCCTGGCTGGATTTTCAGATAAAGGACAATATACTTATCCAAACAGCCACATTCCGCCCAAAAGGATTATGGGGCAGAGCCTATTGGTATTTAGTGCTCCCATTACACGGAATAATATTTAAAGGCTTAATAAATAAATTAGCCACACAATAACAAAAAAATTAATCACCATGGATCGCGTATAAGTTTATTTCCATAAATTTGCCATCGAAAACCAACAATCTGCTATTTATGACATCACAAATGATAGCATTATCTGGATATCAATGCCTAAATAAGAATTTTATAAAACAGCGTATCAGAGTTTCATTAGTCCCATTGATTCGCCGATTATTAATAAAAATACTGGTCTTATTAACACTGATTTTACGAGTGCTTTTAGAAAATAAAGAAGATCCTCCGATTATTGCACAACCGGAGGATAAATAGTATTACTTAACAAATAAATTCACAGGTGTTTCATGCTTAAGGTTATCGCATACAGGACAACGATCAGCAATGGTGTTCATCCATTTGTCAAGGGTATCCATATCAACGCCTTCAACATCAGGTTTTAGTTTTACTTCCATGCCTTTAAACCCGGCACGTTCATCCATGGATGAGCCAAAAAGACGGGCGGGATTCAAATCACCAACGATATCAATTTTCAATCCTTTAAGTTCAAAACCCATTTCCTGAGCTACTAAATGCCCCATAACATTCAGGCAACCGGCGAGAGCGCCCAGCATATATTCCACGGGGTTTGCTGCTTCATCCTTTCCACCGAGGTCTTCGGGTTCATCAACTACAAATTCAAAGTTTCTTGCTTTAACAATTGTTTTTGTAGCACGTTCGGAATGTGCTTTAATTCTAAATCTGAGATCTGCCATAATTCTACTTTTTTTAGTTTTCCAATTCGCAACAAATATAACTGACATATACATCTTTACCCCCGAAAAGGGAAAGCTCTTTTTCATTGCTGACTATGCAATTTCTTTCACTAAAGAATGTAACTTTGCATCATTATATATAAATATTTACATATTCAAATATGAATTTAGAAAGTATTACCAATTCGGGATGTAATGTCACTCTGGAAGATTGCTTTGCGATATTAAAAGATGAAGAGAAGAATATGCTTTATGCCAATAGCAGTCTTCTGAACTACCGAAAGGGAGAAATGATCATTCGCCAAAACTTCAGTGCGAGTCATTTGTATCTGTTGGAAACTGGAATTGTTACAATAAATGTCTTCGATGATCATCGTGTTTCTACAGTCAAGATTCTCACCGAAATGAATTTTATCGGAATCATGTGTTCGTTTGCCGGGCGACAGCTTGACTTCAGTGCAACAGCACTTCAGGATTCAGAGGTACGCTTAATCGACATGGATGCGTTTCAATCAATACTCAAACGAAACGGTAATTTTGCATTTCAATTTATTCGTCATATATCAACCCTTACCAATGATATGGTACACTGGATCATGCGAATAAAGGGAAGAAATGTGGACGGTGCTTTAGCGATGCTGCTCATGGAGTTTGCATCAATATATAAAAGTAACCAATTTGAGTTGCCCCTCACACGGAAGGAATTTGCTGCGATTATTGGTTACTCAAAAGAGAGTGTTATCAACACGTTAAGCTCATTTAACAAGGACAGGATCATCGAAGTGAAAGATAAATCAGTAACTATTTTGGATATTGATCGCCTGAACCTCATAATCCAGGCAGGTTAGGGCAAAACAGAGATTATCTTATGGCTGATTTTCCGTAACCGCCATTCCTGCGGGAACGTTGTATTGACTCTATTGCCCAAAAATTTCATCCCACCAGCCGGAACACCACGATACATCATACGATAGCGGCTTCCTTTTTTCAGTCCTTCCGGTAAAAAGGGCATCTTTGCCACCATTGCCATCGCCTGGTCATCTGTAAGATCCATTGATTCAAATGAATCGAGCTTTAAAAAAGGAGATAAAAAGAGATCGTGTGCAGGAATAAATTTACGATCAGATATGGTACCTGCGAATATTCCACGGTGCACAATGGAAAGCTTTGAATGGATAATCTCTTCCAGAGAACGAATGGCAGGGTTGAGGGCATACACTTCCTGCCCAACCGAATAAAGATCAAATTCATTCATGAAAAAATCGGATACATTGAGCATTTCCCCCGAAATCCGTGACAAAGCAGCATCTCTGTTTTTCCGCGGAAGCTTAAAAGTTTTTCCGTTATTTTTTCGAATCACAGAAATAAAAAAACCCTCGCCCACTACTTTATGCGGATAGAAATGCCATCCGGGAATCCCTGACATTGAGGATGCAGTAAGATTCCATTGTTCAGGTACATCGATTGATATTATTTCTGCATCCAGATTCTCTTTGATCCAGAGAAGATTTTCTTCATTTTCCCGGCAATTGTAGGTACAGGTGGAGTATATCAGGTATCCACCGGGTTTTAAGGCTTTCCAGACATCAGCAATAATCCGCTGCTGACGACTGGCACACAAATCCACATTGTTCTCTGACCATTCTTGCACAGCTTCCGGAGATTTACGGAAAAGTCCTTCCCCACTGCAGGGGGCATCAGCAACAATCAGGTCAAACAAACCTTCAAAACTGTCAAAATCAGCAGGATCATTGTTGGTAACCATTACATTGGGCATACCCCATTTCCTGACATTTTCAGCTAATATTCTGCTGCGCGGGCGGATAACTTCATTGGCGATAAGCACTCCATTCCCATTCATCAACGAAGCCAGATGTGTGGTTTTACCACCCGGGGCACCGCAAAGATCCAATACAACAGGATTTTCCAAATCGTGCTCCAGTGTATGAAAAACATGTTCCAGAAACATTGAAGACGGATCCTGGACATAATACACACCGGAATGCCACAGGGGATCAAGTGAAAACTGGGGCCGGCTGTCGAGGTAATAGCCACTATTGGTCCAGGGAACCTTCTCCGGAAGCACCGGGTCATTCCATTTTAAAGGATTAATTCTTACGGCAACAGGCGCCGGTGACTCCAATGATCGTAAATAATCCCGAACTCCATCTTCACCAATTTGACTCTTCAGACTTTCCAGAAACGTACCCGGTAATTTCATGCTGTAGATTAAAAACTACAAAAGTAACAATTCCGGGAAACCAGGGTGCGAAATTCATATATACCGCGGAGTTGATTGATAATAGGAAGAATAATCGGACCCAAAATTCATCAGACAATATTTTTCCTCCATTAAAAGCAACCCATGAATTGAAAAGATAAAAAACAACAGGACTACAGCATAAAAAACCGATTGGATACATAGGGCTATCCCGGCATAAAATGCAATAAAAGACAGAGTCTGTGGATTCCTGGATAACCGGTATACACCGGAAGAAATCAGACCTCGCCCCCTACAGAAATCCCTTACAGAAAAAAAATAAAAGACCAGGGCAAGAGAAGCAAGAACAACACCGTTCACTGCTATGGCATTAACATCAAACCGGCAAATAAAAAGGGGAGCAAAAAGCAAAAAAGTATTGGTTACCATATAAGCCATTCGTAAAACTTTACCCCGGAAGCCATAAACAGGCATTACCGTTAACCGATAACACGATTGCTCTCCACATTTCTTAGGAAAAACATATCTTATGATAAAAACCAATATTACAAATAGCCAAATAACCATAATCCAATAATCAAAACATAACGGGAACCAAAACCTGTAAAATTATATCTGCAAAGAAATGAGTAATTACAGCAGGGATAAATCCATTTTTTAAATAGATAAAACCAAAAACCACTCCACCGGCGCTGTTTAAAAGCAGCACACGTATCACAACCAGTGTATTTATTTCTGTCAGAGCTGACACTGTCGGAATATGGCCCACAGCAAATAATATGGCTGCAGTAAAAACTGCAAGTACTTTCATCCTCTGCAAAGGTTCTTTCTTCTCTCCTGCCACAAGCATAAAAACACGAGTAAACAATGCCACCAGAAAAAAACGAAGCAGCAATTCTTCTCCCCATCCACCGTAAAACGAAGCCAGTAAACCCTTCCACCAGGTCGGTAGCTCAGCACTAAAGAATGTTAATGACACTCCTGTAACATGAAAAACATAATCGATCAATAAAAGTCCCAGCCCTACGATCAGACCAATGGTTGAAAATTTCACCAGATCCTTCCAGTTCAGGAATAAATCCACTTTAAAAGGCAAATTGCATCGTTTTGCCAAAGTCACACCGCCCCAAGCAGCCAGTGCCATAAAAACCGAAGTCTGGACAACTGTAATAATTGCCAGTACCTGTTTACTGACAGGAGCCTCCATTCCTTCAGGAATATTAAAATTGATAGCATAAAGGTATGGGAGCAGTAAAATCAGAGACAGGGTTCCGAAAAACCACAGAACAAAGGCATCGTTTCTGAGAATATTCTTCATCTTGTTTTTGTCACAAAGATCAAACAATCAATATGTGATGTCGTCCCGATAAAATCAAAGCACATCCCACTATCTTAAAAACACCTATATATCAACATCTTACACACACGTAACCGATACATCATTATTTATAAAATCAGCTCTCCCGGTCTGGATTCAGTCTTCATTCATTAATACATTTTTATATCTTTGGGGAAAGAAGATAAAATTTCAGCCTATTGATAATGGAATATTTAGCATTTACAGGTACTGTAATAAATATTTTTCTATGCCTGTTTTTTCTGTTTAAAAGAAACCAGAACCGTGCAGATCGTTCGTTGGGATGGATATTTGCTTTGGTAGCGATCACATTTTTATTCAACTATCTGGAGTTCAGCGAAATATTAATACGCTATCCATTTTTAATATTTTTTGACATGGGGATTCCCTACCTGCTGGGCCCGATTATTTACTTCTATACCTTAAATATAACAAACTCGTCTGCAATCTCTTTCAATACAAAAATCCTCCATTTTATCCCTGCAGTGCTGGTCTATATCCTTCTTATGGATCTTATTTTTGCAGATGCTGAGGTAAAAATCAGGCTTATGCAAACAGGAGCTCAAAATGCAGGATTGCGCTTTCAGATTACCACAATAATTCAGCTTATTCCGGTACCTGTATATCTCCTGATATCATTTTTTAAAATAACAGAATACAGAAAAAAATTAAAAAATAATTTTAGTAACATTCATCAACTTGAGTTGACATTTCTAAAGAGTTTACTATTGGCATTCACATTACTTTGGTTGATAGCGTCTGTTGCGATAATTGGTTTAAACTTTCAGGCATATCTTAATTTTTACATTGTAATCTTTCAATGGGGATTCCTTATTTTTAGTATCACAATAGGAATTTATGGATTTCAAAACAACCGTTTAATCTCAAAATTCACTATTACAGACCCTACTCCCACCAAAGAATATGAATCAATAAACAGGTTAAATCAGGATATGGAAAATGTAAGGTTGTTTATGGAAGAGCAACAGCCACATTTAATTACAGATATAAAGTTACACGACCTTGCCCGCAGCCTTGGTATGCCATCCTATCAATTATCAAAGATTATCAACAAAGAATTAAATACAAATTTTTTTGATTTCATAAACCAGCACAGAGTTGAATCGTTTTGTAAAATGGCATTAAATGGAGATATTGAAAAATACAATATCCTTGCAATTGCCTATGAAAGCGGGTTCTCATCAAAATCAGCTTTTTACAGAGCTTTCAAAAAACACAAAGGAACCAATCCTTCAAAATGGATCATTGACAACAAAGACAGCACCTGATACCAACACCAATCACAACACCGAAAGCTGTGCAGGTTAAAAAAAGCAGGCTAAGTAAAGAGCATTAAATCTTTTCAACCCTAACAGCAGAAAGCTTAAAAGGGGCGATTTTCGAATGCGGGTCCAGTTCATCGCGTGTAAGGGCATTCACCGGAGCTTCACTAAAATGCCAGGGCATAAAAAGCTCACTTTCAAGCACCTGATCTGATATGCGTAATGTTGTTTCCAGTTCACCACGGTCGTTCCAGACCTTCACCGTATCGCCGTGTGTAAAGCCATGCTTTTCAGCATCCGCCGGATTCATAAGCATATAGCTGGAATCTTCATAGGCATTCAGGGCATCCACTTTTCGTGACATGGTGGAGGAGTGATAATGGAACAGTATTCTGCCACTATTCAACAAAAACGGAAAACGATCAGAGACCCGTTCATTTTGTTTCATGTATTCCACAGGATGAATTTTTGCCAACCCTGAGGGGGTATTAAATTTTTCCAGGAATAATGTTCGTGTTCCCGGGTGGTCAGCATCAGGGCAAGGCCATTGGATACCTTCTTTATCAATCCGTTGATATGAAATACCGCCCAGCATTGGCGTTACGCGGGCCAGTTCGTCAAAAATTTGTTCAGGGTGCTGATAATCGCCAATATCTTCCCCCATTGCATGCGCTACATCCAGAAGTATCTGCCAGTCGGGGCGCGCCATCCCGGGGAGTTCAACGGCTTTCCTCACCCGCAGCACACGGCGGTCGCTGTTCACAAAAGTACCATCCTTCTCCGCCCATGTTGACGCCGGAAGAATTACATCGGCATAGGGGGTTGTTTCGGTATGAAAGATATCCTGAACCACCAGGAAGTCAATTTTTTCAAGAGCTTCACGGGTATGGTTTTGATTCGGATCAGTAACAACCGGGTTTTCGCCCATAATATACATGGCTTTTATATCTCCATGATGCACTGCCTGCATAATTTCTACTGTGGTAAGACCTGGTTTTCCGCTAAGCGATTCACAGGGCACATTCCACACCTTTGCCACTTTTCTACGGTTCTCATCATCAGTCACAGGAATATACCCGGGATAGTTCACCGGAGAGACACCCACATCGGTGGCACCCTGCACATTGTTTTGCCCGCGGGGAGGATTTATTCCTGCGCGTTCCTTCCCTATCTGCCCTGCGATAAAGCACATATTCAGCAGACTAAAAACGTTATTGGTGCCTGTCACCTGCTGGCTCATACCCATACCTGTAGCAATCATAGAGGTATTTGCTGAGGCATACATAATTGCTGCGGCACGAATTTTATCCGCCGGAACACCTGTTATCTCTTCAACATAATCGGGAGAATACTTTGCAACAAGTGCTTTCAGGGCACCAAATGAAGCCTCTCCCCCATCAACCCTGTTGCGGATAAACTCCATATCCACAAGATCTTCCTCAATAATGACGTGCATCAGGCCATTGATAAGGGCCACATCTGTCCCCAATTTTGGCTGCAGCCAGATATTGGCATATTTTACCAACGGAGTCCACTTGGGATCCACAACAATCACCTTCATACCTTTTGCCACACCACGCTTCACATAGGTTGCAGTAATGGGATGGGTTTCAATAATGTTATTACCCGTAACAAAAAGACAATCCGTGGTTTCAAAATCCTCAATGGAATTGCTTCCGGCACCGTCGCCAATAGCCTTCAACATTGCTGTTACTGTGGAAGCATGACATAGCCTTGTGCAATAGTCGATATTATTGGTTCCAAAAACCACCCTGAAAAGCTTCTGGAAAAGGTAATTATCTTCGTTGGTACATTTTGCAGAGGCATAGCCTGCCAAAGCATTCCCGCCAAATTCATCACGGACAGCATTAAATTTTTCTGCAATAAGGGTGAGTGCTTCATCCCATGATGCCTCTTCAAATACCCCGTTCCTTTTTATTAATGGCATAGTAAGGCGACGATCATCACGAACAAAATCGTATCCAAAACGGCCTTTCACACATAAACGTCCATCATTGGGGCTTACCCCTTCCACACCATTTGCACGGACAATGGTATTATCTTTCACCCAGAGCTCCAATTGACAGCCCACACCGCAATAGGGGCAGGTAGTAATCACCTTTTTATCTATTGATCCGGATTGTACAGCAGTGGCGTGTGGTTTTTCGGTCAGAGCTTCAGTAGGACAAAGCTGGACGCATTCTCCGCACCCATCGCACTCAGAACCGACCCAGTGATCGAAACCGGCAATAATGTATGAACCCAGACCACGATCGGTGAAGCTAAGAATATTCTTTCCCTGCACCTCATCACAGGCCTTAATACAACGGAAACACTTTATACATTTTGAAGCATCATATGCAAGAACAGGACTGGAATCATCCTTCGGGTAGTTCATCTCTTTCCACACGGAAGGATATTTTCGGTTTTCATAATTATCGAGGCCATACCGGGCGGCAAGCACTGCCAGCTCGTCATTTTTCAGCTTGAGCGGTTCGTCGTTATGTTCTGCAAGAAGATAATCGAGTGTATGTTTACGGTTTTTCTCAAGCTCGTCGTCAAAGGCAGTAACCACCATACCGTCCTGCACCTGCACTGTACATGCCATTGTAAGGCCGCGGGTACCTTCAATTTTGGTCACGCATAACCTGCAGGCGCCAGTAGGGGTTAATTTTTTATGGTAACAAAGCCCGGGAATGTCAATACCATTATCACGGGCTACCTGCAGCAGATTTTCACCTGCAAAGGCATTTATCTTTCGACCGTCAATTATCAGGGATATTTTTTTCTTCATAGATGTAATAATGATTGACTACTCCATTGCTTCAATATCAAAAAACCGGTTTGCACTTTTAATGGGTAATATGGGTGACTGGCCCAGAGGGCACAGAGATGTTTGAGCCATATATTCAGCTTCCTTTTCCAGGAACTGAGCACCGCCGGGATACTCACCTTTTAACAGAGCCTCCACAGCGACTACAAGCTGTTTGCATCCCACCCGGCAAGGCACACATTTGCCACACGATTCATGCTTAAAAAAACGTAAGGCATTATAAAGTACTTTTCCAACCTGGTCGTCTTTATCGAGAACCATAATTGCGCCGGAGCCAAGGGTAAGGTTTTTTTCTTTAAGAGTATCATAGCCCAGGGGAACATCAAGCATGGATTCATCGACGAAAGTTCCTGCGGCGCCGCCAAGGAGGGCTGCTTTAAAGGCCTTGTTATTGCGCATACCACCGGCAAAATCCCAGATTAGTTCCCGCAATGTTGCGCCTGTTTCAACTTCAACAAAACCGGGTTTTTCCACTTTGCCGGAGATGGTAAATATTTTTGTTCCGGGAGATTTCTCTGTACCCAAATTGTTATACCACCGGGCACCTTTAAGGATAATGGAAGGGTAGTGCGCCAGGGTTTCCACATTATTTACCAATGTAGGTTTTCCAAAGAGGCCTTTTTCGGCCGGGAAGGGAGGTTTTATTCGGGGGTAACCGCGTTTTCCTTCCAATGACTCAAGTAATGTTAACTCTTCACCGCAAAGGTAAGAGCCGGCACCCAGTCGTATTTCGATATCACAGGAAAAGTCACTGCCAAGGATAAAATCACCCATAAAGCCGGCTTCCCGGGCCTGTTTAATGGCAAGGTCAATTCGCTGAATTGATAATCCATATTCGCCCCTGATATAAATATAACCTTTATTTGCCCCAATAATATAAGCAGCGATTAGCATACCTTCCAACAGCAGATGAGG
>CAZQNY010000006.1:0-54932 GCA_964594665.1 uncultured Bacteroidales bacterium | reverse complement strand
GGGTTGTCGGGTTGTTGGGTTGTTGGGTTGTCGGGTTGTCGGGTTGTCGGGTTGTGACAACCTGACAACAATAAACAATCTCCTCCTTTGCCACGGTTCCGGAAAGCACAAAAAGATCCGTCAGGTTGCTAAAACCAGACGGATCTTTTGTGAGGCAACTAAATTTATTTCATTGTCACAACATATTCTGCTTCGCGTTTTGCGGCTTTTTCTTCCCAAAGGGGAACTATTTTCTCCATAAAAAGGTTCTTCTTAGCGCGCATGGCGGGTTCATCGAGTCCGACATACTTCTGTGCTTTGGCTTTCGTAGAGATATCGGGATAGGGTATTTCATCGGTGTAGGCAAACTCTTTTGCCAGCAGGCGGCTGAGCTTCAGACGAGCTTCCTGTGCGATGGTGATACCTGTTGAGATAACACGACTTGTTTCAACTGGTGAGTGGAAAGACCCGCCATGAGATGCGGCTGCATAATCCCATCGCCATTGTGCGTGGCGTATATCCATAAGGATGTCCTTCATTTGTTCTTCGGTGGCACCCTGGTCCCATGCAAACTTAGCTTCTACGTGAGCCCTAACGATCAGCTCTTCCAGTTTATCGCGGTTTTCAATGATACGATCCTGTCGCGAATAGACATCTTCCACCAGACGTTCAGTATCTTCGCGGTGGCATACCTGGCAGGATGAGGAGATATCATTCAGGGGGCTTTGCATATGGTGGTCGGTAAATTTCTGTCCGCCTTCTGATTTGAAAGGCATATGGCAGTCGGCACAGGATACACCGCGGCTGGCGTGTGTTCCGGTAAGGTAAACCTCATATCCGGGGTGCTGGGCTTTAAGCATAGGTGCTTTACTGAGTGCATGTGTCCAGTCGGAGAACTCCATATCGTCATAATACTTCTCCATGTCTTCCGCAGTATAACCATTATCCCAGGGCAAAGTAAGATAAGGTGACCCGGGTACTTTCTTTTTATTAAAATAGTATTCCACGTGGCACTGGGCACAAACCAGTGAGCGCATTTCCTGGTGGGAAAATTCGGTCATTTCCTTACCCTGCCTTTGGAAAGCCTCAATGAGAACAGGGCGGGATATTCTCAGATTCATGGTTTCGGCATCGTGGCAATCGGCACAGCCGATATGATTTACAATTTCATGGCCTTTTGTTTCCCATGTACCGGCGTAGAAAGCTGCCACACCGGCAGTATAGTCACCCTTTTCTTCAATAAGGCGGTTCATTACGCGCGGGACATCGGGGCTTTTACAAGTCCAGCAGGTATTTGGCATGGGGCTTTTTTCACCTTCTTCCATGGGTGAGCCGACACGCAGTGTTTGCCTCATATCTTCAATAGCGTAATAGTGTCCACGACCCTGATTATAATCTTTTGCAAAGCCGTATCCGGCCCAAAGCACAACCAGTCGTGGATCAACTTCAAGCATATCGATCATGGTATTGCCATTGTATTTACTTGCAAAATCGGTTTCGGCTGTTTTTAGGTACGATTGATATTCCCTGGGGAAGTTCTTACCCCAAATTTCATTACGTGGTTCATATTGGCCGTGTTCTACTTCGGGAGCATAGGCAAATACGGCTTCCGCTCTGCGTTCCACAACCTGTGATGCGAGCAGTCCAAGGAAAAATACAATCACTATTGTTACCAGGAAAAGGAACCATCCTTTCCAGGGCTTTTCTTTAATTTGTTGACTTATAGGTTTCATATAGCAGGTTTAATTGTTTTTGGAATTATTGATTAACCATTTTGGCACCGGTGATTCTGGCAGGGGAACACGAGCATCAGGTACGCTTGAGAGGCTGTTCACTCTTCCGTGCGGAAGTTCACGGTGACACTCCCAGCATTTTCTTTCTGTACGGTGGTGAGCGTACTGCTCAGTTTTTGCCAGAAGTTTATGATCACTAAGTAAATCATCATGGCAACGGATGCAATTTTGCTGAACTACTTCTTTACCTTCATCTTTAATAAAGATCACCTGAGGTTCTTTCCTCAGAGTAAACATCGTAGCATGGCGAAGCCCATCCTTAGCTTTAAAGTAATATTTATTAGCTACATTGTTATGTGGCACATGGCAATCGTTGCAATGAGCCCTTTCACGGTGCGAGCTATGAAACCACGTTGCATACTGCGGTGTCATGATATGGCAATTAACGCAGGTTTCAGGTTTATCGGAGAGGTACGACGGAGCCCGTGAGATGTGGAAAGTGTAAATGCCAAGGCCAAAGAAAACGCCAAGGAGGATAATTACCGGGAAGACCCATCGGGGCGGTGGTGTGAGTTTACGGAATATACGCATAGGCTTTATTAATTTAATAAAACATTACTTCCAAGTACAAAATCGCACAATTGGACTATGATAAGCACAACTGAATCAATCAGTTGATCAGGTATATTCAAAAACTGCGGTATAAATATACGATAAAAAAAGCAATATTTACGGGTTGGTTATCAATTTATAATACATATACATAGGCATTTTTCAAATATGTAAAAATTCATTTGCAAATGCATATTATGATTCGCAAGGCAGCGTGTGGATTTTGGGGTTTCATTAAGATTTCTTAATGTTCCGAATCAAATATTCGGAGATACGGTATTCGTTAAATGTATATTTTTGCAAAAAAGAAAAGATGAAATTTTCAGAGCTGGTACAAAAGCGACAGAGTGACAGGAGTTATCTGCCAAAGGAGATAGAAAAAGAGAAGCTGGAGCGCATTATGGAGTGTGGTCGACTTGCACCCTCGGCCTGCAATGCACAGCCATGGAAATTTGTAGTAGTCACGGATCCGGAGCTAAAAGGTGAGGTTGGAGAGGCTGCCAGAGGTCTGGGGATGAACAAATTCGCAGTTCAGGCGCCGGTGATCATTGTGGTTGTTGAGGAGCGCCCTAACCTGAGTAGCATGGCAGGAGGCATTGCCAAGAACAAGCATTTCCCGTTGATTGATATTGGAATAGCCACGGAGCATATTTGTCTGGCGGCGACTGAAGAAGGGCTTGGTTCGTGTATTATGGGGTGGTTTGATGAAAAACGTATAAAGAAAGCGTTAAATATTCCACGTTCAAAACGGGTCTTATTATTGGTTTCAGTGGGATATACAGAAGGGAAACAACGCAATAAAATCAGAAAAGACACATGCGAAGCAATCATCTATAACACATATAAATAACAAAAAAAAGTCCCCGGGGGCCCGGGGCACAAAACCTAACCAACTAACCAAAATATAGAGAAGATAAATTTAGGAAGGACAAATTAATATGTCTTGTTATTGCAACAATCGTGCCATCATTACTTATCTACGTCTTTTCTCACTTCTTCTATTTCTATCATCATGTTGACGCCGATGTTGCATTTTTAACAGTTCCTTATACTGTTCTTCGGTAAGCACTTTTTCAAGGGCTTCTTCATGTTCATCACGAATGTCTTTCATCTGTTTCTGGAACTGATTACGGGACTGTTCCATATCCTGACGAACTTTTTCACGTTTGGTAACATGATCGAGGTTTATTTTTTCGATCTTTTTCAATTGATCTTTTGAGAGATCGAGTTGAGCATACATATGTTTAGACATCTGTTCAGCTTTTTCCTCTGCATTCATATTACCCTGAAAACCTCTACCCTGAGCAGAAGCGATTACCGGTACAAGAAAAATAAGAACTGCAATTAAACTTTTCACTGTTGTTTTCATAACTAACGTTTTAATTTAGAAATTTTGAATTACAACTCTTTGACATCCAAAACTCACGCTTTAATCCCGTCAGTTAATAATAAAACTCAAAAAAAGGTTTAATATTGTGTTAATAAAGGTTAAAAAAAACCCTGTAGCCCCACCTGGACTCGAACCAGAATCTGAAGTTTAGGAAACTTCTGTTCTATCCCTTGAACTATAGGGCCAAATCATCTAAGAACACGACACAATGCTTTTACTATCAGCCGATTGTGTAAATATTAAATTAATCTAAGCCTTAAAACAGGGTGCAAAGGTAATATTTTTTTTCATTTTACAATATCAGGAATTAAAAGATGGTCATTTTCAATGGGTTAAAGTGTCTGAAAGGCTTGATTACAGCCAATTTAGCAGGAATTAAAAATTTATTCAAAATTCATATAAATCTGGTTGTTATATTTGTAAAATTCTTATGAAACAGCAGATCAGAAACATCGGTATACTTGCACATGTGGATGCAGGGAAAACAACATTAACAGAGAACATGCTATATGCCAGCGGGGCAATCCGCAGCAAAGGCAGTGTAGATTCGGGGACCGCGATAACGGATCAGATGGATTTGGAGAAGAAGCGTGGAATTTCCATTCGCACGGCTCCGGTTTCATTTCAGTGGAGAGGGAGTACCATCAACCTTATTGACACTCCCGGTCACGCGGATTTTGTTTCAGAAGTTGAGCGTAGCCTGTATATTATGGACTGCGCCATACTTGTTCTTTCGGCAGTAGAAGGTGTACAGTCGCACACATATTTATTGTGGCAGGCACTAAAATCGATGAATATCCCAACCATAATCGTAATAAATAAAACAGACCGCCAGGGCTCCGATTTCCGAAAAGTTGTTAATCAGTTGATAACAGAGTTAAAAATCATGCCTGCTGTAATGCACAGCCCTGTCAATGAAGGCGATGCTACGGCCACTTTCACGAAACTCTGGCATGAAGATGGTGAATCAGAGCTCCAAACAATCACGTTGGAATCACTGGCCTCCAATGATGATGAGTTGATGGAAAGGTACCTGGAGGGTGAATCATTTTCCCAAAAGGAAATAAATGAGAAAATCACCATACAGGCACGCAAAAACAACATTGTTCCGGTTCTTGGGGCCGTGGCAAAAAACGATATTGGTACTACTGAGTTGCTGGATATTATAACAGATATTTTTTTACCTGCGGTGTCAACATTACCAAATAATGATACAGCAGCGACTGTTTTTAAAGTGGAACACGACCCGGTATTTGGCCGGCTCGCCCATGTACGTCTTTTCAGCGGCGCAATGAATGCCAGGGATGTCATTTTCAACTTCAGTCAACAAACAGAGATGAAGATTGCCTCTATAAAGAAAAACCTGACGAGTAAGTACATTGATACGGGAGTTATAGAGTGCGGTGATATTGGTATTTTATCGGGAATGCCGGATATTCGTCCCGGCGACATACTTGGAAACCCGGATGGCGTGCATGAAAAGAAACAGTTGCAAACACCGGTACTAACGATTCAGATACATCCGGAAAATGAGGCGGATTACGGAAAACTGGGCGACGCATTGGAAAAAATCGATGCTGAGGATCCTAACCTGGGCTTCAAATGGTATAAAGATGATAAAGAGATGCATGTTACGCTGACAGGCTATATGCGCATGCAGATTTTAAAGGCGGAACTGAAGAGTCGTTTTGGAATTGACATTGAATACGACGAGCCCACCGTCATTTATAAGGAAACACCATCGTCCGCTGCAACCGGGTATGTGGAGTACACAATGCCAAAGCCTTGTTGGGCAGTGATGGAGTTTCGTATTGAGCCCGGGGAACCGGGGAGTGGAATAACATATAACTCGGAAGTGGGGGTTAACAAAATACACAGGAAGTACCAGAATGAGGTGGAGCGCACTATTCCACGTACCTTGCAACAGGGCATCAAAGGCTGGGAAGTAACGGATATCAAGGTAACCCTGTCAGGTGGTGAGGACCACGAGGTTCACAGTCGCCCGGGAGATTTCATTCTGGCCACACCAATGGGCATAATGGATGGATTAAAAAATGCCGGAACAAAATTGCTTGAACCTATTTATCGTTTTACCATTATGGCTCCGGAAGAGGCACTCGGAAGCATTGCCAGCGACATAAACGGGATGCGGGGAACTATTGAATCGCCGGTTTTTGAAGAAGACAGGGTAAAAATCGGTGGCTTAATACCTGTGTCCACCAGTCATGATTATGGAATTCGGTTAAGTTCGATTACAAAAGGAAAAGGAATTATTCGTTTTGAATATGCAGGTTATCAGGAATGCCCGGAGGGCGAAGGAAAAGAACGCCCCTACAAAGGGGTAAATCCATTGGATCGCAGCCAGTGGATACTCCATTACAGGGGCGCATTTAAAGCCGACGAACGGTTATAGTTTAGCTAATACCGCTACCATTGGTAAATTCTTCTGTGGGGCTCACAAAACAGAGTTTTCCATCGTGGTTCTCTGCCATTAAAATCATTCCTGCAGACTCGATACCTTTAATTTTCCGTGGGGCAAGATTTATCAATACTGTCACCTGCTTACCAATGATATCTTCCGGGGAATAATGTTCAGCGATACCTGAAACGATGGTACGTTTATCTACGCCTGTATCCACAAGAAGTTTGAGCAGTTTTTTTGTTTTGGCCACCTTTTCAGCTTCAAGAACAGTACCTACCCTAATATCCATTTTGGTGAAATCATCAAAAGAGATATTTTCAAGCTGAGGTTTAACCTCTACATTGGCAGCAGCATTTTCTTCTTTTGTTTTTAGCAGTTTATTTACCTGCTCTTCAATTTGGGTATCTTCGATTTTTTCAAAAAGAAGTTCCGGTTTATTAATAATATCGCCAGCTTTCAAAAGCAATTCACCGGCATTTTGCCAATTCAGGTTTTTGAGGTTAAAGAAGTCTGCCAGTTTATTGGCTGTAAAGGGGAGAAACGGTTGAGATACCACTGCAAGGTTTGCACAAATCTGTAATGAGATATTCAGGATTGTCTTAACGCGTTCCGGATCCGTTTTCCACTTTTTCCAGGGCTCCTGATCGGTAAGATACTTATTCCCCAGTCGTGCCATATTCATCATTTCATTAAGCGCTTCACGGAAGCGGAAATGATCGAGGCTATAGGTTATCTTACCGGGGATTACAGAAAGTTCATCAAGAGCAGCTTTATCTTCGTCGGTCATATCACCTGTTGCGGGGACAACACCGTCAAAATACTTGTGCGTTAGTACCAGGGTACGATTTACAAAATTTCCAAAAATAGCGAGTAGTTCATTATTATTGCGGGCCTGAAAATCTTTCCAGGTAAAATCATTATCCTTTGTTTCAGGGGCATTTGCGGTAAGCACATACCTCAGCACGTCTTGTTTGTCGGGAAAATCCCTGAGGTATTCGTGGAGCCACACTGCCCAATTTCTGGAGGTAGATATTTTATCACCTTCAAGGTTAAGAAATTCATTTGCCGGTACATTTTCCGGAAGGATATATGATCCTTCAGCTTTTAACATTGCAGGGAATATAATGCAATGGAAGACGATATTATCCTTACCAATAAAATGGAGCATTCTGGTATCCTCATCTTTCCAGTATTTTTCCCATTCAGGTGTCAGTTCACGCGTTGCAGAGATATAACCAATGGGTGCGTCGAACCACACATAGAGCACTTTTCCATCAGCACCATCAAGAGGCACTTTTACACCCCAGTTGAGGTCACGCGTAACAGCCCTGGGGTGTAGTCCGGCATCGATCCAGGACTTACATTGTCCGTAAACGTTTGATTTCCATTCCTTATGACCCTCAAGGATCCACTCTTTTAGCCAACCTTCATACTGATCCAGTGGCAGGTACCAATGTTTTGTTTCTTTTAAAACGGGCACATTACCACTAATGGTAGACTTAGGATTAATTAAGTCAGTAGCATTGAGTGAGGTTCCACAGTTTTCACACTGATCGCCATAAGCTTTTTCATTTCCACAATGCGGGCATGTACCGGTGATATATCTGTCAGCAAGGAACTGTTGATTTTCTTCATCATAATATTGCGCGGAAGTTTTTTCGATAAATTTGCCATCGTGGTACAATTTTTTAAAAAACTCTGAAGCTGTATCGTGATGCATTTGACTGGAGGTACGGGAATAGACGTCAAATGAGATACCGAAATCTGCGAAGGAGTCTTTAATAATTGCATGATATTTATCGACTACATCCTGCGGAGTAACACCTTCTTTTGTGGCGCGAATGGTAATTGGCACACCATGTTCATCGGAACCACCAATAAAGAGCACATCATCACCCCGCATGCGCATATACCTGACGTAAATATCTGCAGGTACATAAACTCCGGCGAGATGGCCGATGTGCACGGGTCCGTTTGCGTATGGCAAAGCGGAGGTCACAAGTGTGCGCTTGAAGGATTTTGTTGTGTCTTTCATAATATTTTAACTTGTATAAATTGATTAACTTCGGGCAAAAATAATGAAGAATACGGTAACTTACCGATCAAATGTGCAAATTTGCATTTTAAGCAATTAATATGAGAAGACCAGAGCCTTTAAAAGCGGGCGATACGATACGGATAATAGCCCCTTCCGGCAGGGTAAATCCGGCGGATCTTGAATATGGCCTGACAGTTTTCAGCAGCTGGGGGCTATCAGTAGAAATGGGCAGAAATATGTTCAAATCCCGGGATATGTTCAGTGCGAATGATGAAAAGCGTCTTGAGGACATACAGGATGCCATCAACGACCAGAATGTAAAGGCTATCATCTGTGCCCGTGGAGGTTATGGCACCAACAGGATCATCGACAAAATCGACTTCACGGCATTTGAGCAATCGCCAAAATGGCTGGTTGGTTTCAGCGATATCACCGTATTACACAGTCATATACAAAAACAATACAACATTGAGACGATTCACGGTCCGATGGCAAAAACGATTACCAGGAACTCGCAGGAGAGCGCTATAGAGAGTTTACGCAAGGCTCTATTCGGTGAGGTTCTTAAGTACAAGGTAAAAGGGAGCCCTGACAACATTCCCGGCACAGCGACAGGTATAATTACAGGGGGTAACCTGTCGATCCTTTACAGTTTGATTGGAACATGCAGTGAACCGGAATGGCAGGATAAGATTCTTTTTATCGAAGAGATTGGGGAGTACCACTACCACCTTGACAGGATGCTGGTATCGATGAAAAGAGCCGGGGTCTTTGAAAAGATCAGCGGTTTGATTGTGGGTCATTTAACGAACATGAAAGATCCGGAGCCGGGGATGCAGCGAACGATGGAAGAGACGATACTGGAGCATGTTCAGGAGTACGGCATTCCCATAGCATTCAAATTCCCTTCGGGGCATGAGCAAGAGAACCTTTCGTTGCAAATGGGCAGCGAGGTGGAGTTTATTGTTGGTAAAGAGGAGGTTGAATTAAGGTTCATGGATAATAAAGGTGATGAAAAAGATTTTTTTTCTATGCGGAGGATGATCGTTGCAGGGGCTGTTATGGTTAGTTTTTTTGTAATTATTTGGATGCTATATAGTATGGTTTTGAAAAAATATTTGTGATCGGGAGGGTTATTTTTTTTGTGTTTTGGTATTAAGGGAGGAAGTAGATCGGGAAACTCCCCACCCTTTCAAAGGGTTTGAAGTGCTTTAAAAGGGCTTTAAACCCTTTCAAAGGGTCAGTCATTAACCCAAAACTCAAAACTTATGCGCTACTCTATCACCCGAATAACGATTCACTCAATCCTCCCAACACTCGATTATGAACCCGTAATCGATGAGGTTATCGCCAATCTCATCCGTCATGATATCAACGCAAGGATGAAATCCCTCAATGTCGATGTATATTATTTTGGAATATTCCCTAACCATGTACATATCATCCATACCATCAACCCGAGAATGCCCGTCTGTGACCTGATCCAAAATATAAAAGGCGGCTCTTCCCATTTTGTGAACTCACAAAAATACACCAACATCCGGTTTGCCTGGAATCCCGGTCCCATTTGCTTCTCTTTAGGCAGCGAAAACCATATCAAAAGCGCTGTTGCCAATATGAAAAACCATGATGATTACCATAAACACAAATCCCTGCAGGAGGAAATTGTCGAATACAGAAAATTATATCCTGAAATAAATATTAACGTTTTTAAATCAATATAGCCATGGCCGAACATAATGAAACAGGTAAAAAAGGAGAAGATATTGCAGCAAAGTACCTCCTCGAAAACAACTATAAAATACTGGAGCGTAACTGGAGAGCAGGACATCTCGAAATCGACATTATCGCCAAAATTAAGGATATCATTGTTATCGTAGAAGTAAAAACCCGCACCAGCACCTCCATGTACGACCCCGCGATGGCAGTGAACAGGATAAAACAAAAACAACTTATTAGGGCTGCCAACAAATATATTCTTTCATCAAACCTCAGCAATGAAGTTCGATTCGACATTATCAGTGTCTTTATTCTGGGATCTCAACATAAACTGGAACACCTCACGGATGCATTTTATCCAACATTATAAACACCAAAAAAACCATATTTTATCATGAAACAGAGTTTTTGGCGTGCATCATAATTTGTTTCGTACTTTTGTAGCCGAAAAATAGCACTATGGACAATAAAAAACAGTTCCGGAAAGACGATAGAGACACCTTTAAGGGTAAACATAAACCCTCCGGGCCACAATACGGAAAGAAAAAACAAAGCAGGGAAAGGGACCAAAGATCCTCTGAAAACCTTGAACTATTAAGGCTCAACAAATATATTGCGGAAAGTGGTGTTTGCTCAAGACGTGAAGCTGACAAGCTTATTGAATCCGGAGTAATTGCAGTAAACGGAAAAGTTACCACTGAGATGGGAACTAAAATAACCACTGCAGATAGTGTCACAATGAATGGACAAAAACTGCGCAGAGAGAAATTACAATACGTACTTCTGAACAAACCAAAAGGTTATATCACTACGATGAAAGACCCTCAGGAAAGGAAGACAGTTGATATGCTTATAAAAAATGCATGCAAGGAACGTATTGTACCAGTTGGCAGGCTGGATAGAAATACCACAGGACTGTTGTTATTTACAAATGACGGAGATCTGGCAAAAAAACTAACACACCCAAAACACAATATCCGCAAAATCTATCAGGCTGACCTGGATAAACCACTGTCAAAAAACGATCTTATCGCTATCAGCGAGGGTATCACCCTGGATGATGGCTTTATCGCTGCAGATAAAATCGCGTTTCTTGATATGGAAAATAAAAAATCTGTCGGGATCGAGATTCACAGCGGAAAAAACAGAATCATCAGAAGGATCTTTGAACACCTTGGCTATGAAGTTGTTAAGCTTGACAGGACGATGTTTGCAGGAATGACAAAGAAAGACGTACCCAGAGGAAAATACAGACATCTTACACAAAAAGAAATTCACTTTCTGCAGATGCTATAATGCGGGCTGTGGTATCAGCTGATTACCAAAAAAATATAATACTACTATCAACACGACTGAATATCCTATCCCAATAAGCAATGGGGTTTGCAATGATTTAACCTTAAATCGCTGCCGTAGAGGCATAAAACGTTTCCAGAAATAATCGCGTAATATAAAGGCTCCGGTTATATTATAAACTATTGGGAAGATGCTCCCTAATGGAACCAAAGTAACGGCAAAAAGACCACCAACCGTATACAAAATGGTAAATACAAACACCTGGGTCTGTGCCTTTTTATTTATTTTATTAAGGTTATATGCCATCATAAAGCCACCGAACAAGGTGTTAAATAACACTGTTAACCAAAAAATCGCTCCCGGAGTATACAGTTCCGGCTCATCCACTTCTCTTGCTTTTTGCTGTGCTTCCTCCTCCCTGTTTCTTTCTGCCTGAAGTACCAGAGAATATATCTGCTCATATTTACTTTTAAGTTCCGGTAATCCCTCATAGTTCAACATACGCTTGTCGGCCTCCCAAATAGCTGCCAGCATGGCATCATCATGATACGTAGCAGGATCCTTCAGCATTTCTATTAGCTTTTCATCCGCATAGGTCTTCATTGTAGGCCCGTAATGTTCCGGTTGCATTTTACTCATCGCCACAAATGTAATTTTTTTTGCTTTCGCATGGGTACGTTTTTGCACTTTTTGTATTAACCCATAGCAATTAGTAACAATCATTCAGTCACTTAATTAATATTAACGCTATGAAAACAATTAAATTGCTGCCGGCACTCTTAATCATGGTACTGGTATTTTGCAAGGCAGAGGCGCAGGATACTCTGGCGTTTCAAAACTTTAATGCTATTCCCGGACAATGGGAGTACTCAGCAGATCCAGATCCTTATAATGTCAGTGGTGACATCTGGGATATGGTGAACGAACTGGGAGAGATCACTCCTTCATCAGGAACCTCTTTCTGGGGCATGCAGGATCTGGATAACAGTAACGGAGGAGGAAACTTTTTCCACCTGCTGCTTTTCGACACCATCGAAATATCTGCATTTACAAATGTCAACCTTTCGTGCAACTATCAGGCAAACGCCTTCGACAGCGGCGACAAACTGCAGCTGGAGTTAGTCCTTAACGGAGTCACAATACCTGTCGAAATTGTTAATGGCGCTTCAGGAGGATATTCAACAAACGGATGGGAAACGTATCAGTATAATGTTCCAGACACTGTGACCCAATTGTCAGTAACCCTCAAAGCAAAACAAAACGGCGGCACTGATCAGGCCGGATGGGATGATATCCTTATTACCGGTTTCCCCCAGGGAAGCCAGCCCCTCACTGCATCTTTTTCCTCTGACCTACAGAACACTTTCTGCAATTCACCAATCCATTTTTATAACAATACCTGGGGAGGTAATCCGCCATATCAGTGTTTTTGGGACTTTAACAACGATTCCATTATCGATGAAACATCAGAAAACCCGGTGTTTTCATACCCTTTGCCAGGAGTTTACTCTCCCACCCTGATCGTTACCGACAGTATAAACAATAATGATACGCTAACGCTGCATGATTATATTACCATTACAACATTCCCAACCGCCTGGATTAATGAATTCCATTATGATGATAATTCAAAAGATACGGATGAAGGTGTTGAAATTATTATTGAAAATGCAGAACAGTACTGTCCCGTAAATTTTACCGTCTCGCTGTACAATGGTAACAACGGAGAACCGTATAATGCCATGAGTGTTGATAACTTTACCCCGGGAGATACTATCGGACAATATTACTTTTATTACTATTATTTCAGTTCATTACAGAATGGTGCTCCGGATGGCATTGCCCTGGATTACAATGGTTCGATATTATCATATATCAGCTATGAGGGGGCTTTTACAGGTACTGAAGGCCCTGCTGCAGGGCTGCAGAGTGAAGATGTTATGGTGCAGGAATCTTCCTCCACTCCTGTAGGGACATCAATTCAATTAGCCGGAAACGGAACCGGTTATAACCATTTTTTCTGGCAATCAGAAATCCCCAATACCTTTGGAAATCAAAATCAGAACCAGAATTTTGTGTCTCCAATGCAGACTGTCTGGACAGGCACTAATGGAGCAGAATGGTTCGAGGCAGCCAACTGGGATAATGGTATCCCCGGGCCACAATCCAATATTCTGCTTGACACCGGTGCTGCAGACTATCCCATTATTTCGCAACATGCTTATGTTCAGAACATTACAATTAATGATGGTGGCTTCCTTCTCGACTCGCTCGATCTACTCACTGTTTATCATAATATTAAAATCAATAAGTTGCTCAATGGAGGCACATACAGCGATGATCCTGAGGACGCTATATACCATTATATCGGAACACCGGTTAAAACTGTTATCGCAATGGATGCTTTCCCCACTGATGCATTTATCAGAGCTTATGACGAACCTTCACAATCATGGCAAAACATCAATGGCAATGACACACTCATCCCAGGCGCTGGCTACTCTGTATATTTACCTTCCGGGAATAACCTGATAAGCTTCGAAGATTCTTTGGTAAACAGTAATATAACTTTTACAAATCTTACCCTTACGGGAGAAATTACCTCCTATTCAGGCTTTCATCTTTTATCAAACCCCTTCACGGCGCCCATCGACTGGGATCTGATCGAAAAAAATAATATCGCCTCCACCGTATATGTGTGGTACAATGGCGATTATATCGAATGGAACGGATTAGTAGGAAATCTTGAAGAGGGAATAATACCGGTTGCTCAGGGATTCTTTATCCAGGTTCTTGATGATGAAAATATTATTTCTCTCACAAAAACCGCAATGGTTCCTTACAATGAGGCAGGTATTTACAAAAAAGAGTTCTCTGCGTTAGGGATCGAATTACATTATAATGACATGGAAGACAACTGCTTTCTGGGGTTCTCTGCAGATGCATCTCATGGCTTTGATCCGGAATACGATGCGTTAAAACTTCCGTCTCAGCCTTTCTTTCCCGGTGTATTTATCAGAAACAACAGCATCAACTATGCGATTTGCTTTACACCAAATGATACCTCCACAGATTATTGTCTGGGACTGAATATTCCGGAGGATGGTATCTATACAATTGCTTTTAATGGTGATAATTTTCTTTATGAAAACCCGTATTACCTGAAAGATTTTAAAACAGGACTTACATATGATCTCACACAAACCGGGTCGATTGATTTTCAAGCCTCCCCGGAAGACGACCCCTATCGTTTTGTACTAACACCAAATCCGGTGGGCATCAATAACTTTTTGGTAAAAGAAGTTACGTTACTACAAAAAAACAACAGTCTGGAAATCTCAGGATCCTACTATGGAACAGTCAATATTTTCACTGTAGACGGAAAGTGTCTCTATCATCAAAATAAAAATACACATACCGCATATTTCACTCTCAATCCGGGCTTTTACATTGTCTGTTTCCCTGATTCAAACATCCCTGCAGAAAAATTTATTATGAACCGATAAAACCCAATCATTATGAACAAGAATATACTTATTGCTCTATTACTGTTATGCATCTCAGCAGGTGCATCAGCGCAACCCGACCCCACCCAAAACGGAGATGGAACTACTGTTGGAGGGGAACCCATTGGAACCAGTGCACCCATTGGCAACGGTGCCATAATCATGACCAGCGTTCTTGCTTTATGGATTGCATACAAAGAGTTAAAAAAACAGGAGGTCAAATACACTAACGATGAAGGCGGGCAGAACGGTCAAGAACACCTCTGACTACACTGATCAATAACATCGTTAGCATAATAAATACGGCTATTCGTGCGAAATAATCGCCATACCGAACATAAAATGTTATCTCATCATTGGCATTTATTTCCCTGCGAATAGCCGTTTTAACCCAATAAGGTGTTTGCTCAACAATATCACCACGTTGATTGATAAAGCATGAAATTCCTGTATTCGCAGAACGTGCTACTGATCGACGTGTTTCTATGGCACGTAATACTGCATACGACATATGTTGACGGTGACCGGGTGTATCTTTCCACCAACCGTCGTTAGTCATAATAAATATCACTTTGGCGCCATTGGCAACAAAGCCTGACATAAACTCGCCAAAAACCGATTCATAGCAAATACATGGAGCTACCTGAATATCATTATAAACATTGTAAAAAGGCCTTCTTTCCATATCTATACCAAGGCTACCCACAGTACCACCAAGATCCAGAGCAAGCTTCTCAATAAAAGGTAAATACTTAATCATTGGCATGGACTCCACTCCGGGGGTAAGCTTCGACTTATGGTATAACTGTATCTCCGATGCGTTATCGATATAATATATCGTATTGTAGGCATCGTAATACTGTTTCGTTCGGGATATCAGCCTTGCGCTGGGACTAAGCTCCTCCCATTCCTGAAAAAGCTTATACGTTGCCGCACCAATACACATGGCACTTTTCGGGTAGCCTTCCATGAAATCAATAACAGACCGGACACTGTGGCTTTTCATCAACTGACGCTCAAAAACATTACGTTCCTGTATCACCGACTCCGGAAGCACAATAAAATCTACCAGCGTATCGCCATATTCATCAATCAAATTATAAACCCTATCCAACACCTCCTCAGGTTTAAGCCCATACTGCTCCGAATAAGGATCGTTATTGGGCTGCACAACCAGAACATCAACCGGATCCTCCTTTTCCTCATAATGATTATACATAAACGCTGATAAAAACAAAGGGACAAGAAGAGCCAATACCCCTGAAATAATAGCAGGTACAGGTGCGATCTTAATTTTCCGTGTTCCGGTGAGAATATTCTGAAGCCCGACAAACAACAAAAGGTTTACCAGAAAGACCCATAATGTACCGCCAAAAGTACCTGTATACTCATACCACTGAATCCAGCGAGGGTACATGGAAAAAGCATTTCCGATGTTTAGCCAGGGCCAGTTTAACGACCAGTTCAGATGAAGGTACTCCAACGACATCCATACAACGGCCAATATCCAGTAGCCACCTCTGAAGCGGAATACATTTCTTCTTATCAGATGGTATAACTGCACTGCAAAAGCCATTAATATGCTATTCAGGGTGATGGCGACAACTCCTCCCACTGCGGAGCTGTTGTATATCCAAAAGGTAGTAAGTCCATTCCATATTGCCATTCCCGGTAAGGAAAATAAAAACGGAGCCCAGGAGCTGTATTTCCCTTGTTGGGATGCAATTTGATCTTCCATAAAATATAACGGAAGAAATGCGATAAATAATAGCCCGGGAAAACCATTCATCGGCCATGAAAGGGACAACAAAAGCCCTGTGGCAATCGATAACAATATTAAATGGCTCTTTTTCATAAATTACTTTATTCCTCCGGCTCTATAACGGGCTCAGTATATAAATAATCGTTATATGGATATCGTATACGATGAATTCTATTTACCTCCTGATATAAGGTTTCCTTAAAAGCATCAATATTATGCTTTGTTTTAGCTGAAATAAATATAGAGGGTGTATTTTCTTTTGCTATATAATGTTTTTGGAGGCTTTCGAGAGAAATATTTTCTCTTGTTTCAGGACTCAGGTCGCCTTCTTCTTTGGGTGTCCAGGAATAAGCATCTGTTTTATTAAACACCAGGATCACAGGAATTTCAGCAGCACCAATTTCCTGTAACGTCTCCCGAACCACCGCCATATGGTTTTCATGATCAGCATGTGAAATATCCACGACATGCACCAAAAGATCAGCTTCACGAACTTCATCAAGTGTTGACTTAAAACTCTCCACAAGCCCATGAGGTAATTTTCTGATAAACCCTACGGTATCTGAAAGAAGGAAAGGAAGGTTCTTTACTACCACCTTCCGGACTGTAGTGTCAAGTGTTGCGAAAAGCTTATTTTCAGCAAAGACATCCGACTTGCTGAGGCTGTTCATAATGGTTGATTTCCCTACATTCGTATAACCTACCAAAGCAACGCGCACCATTTTTCCTCTGTTTCCGCGCTGGGTGGCCATTTGCTTATCGATATTGGTAAGTTTCTTCTTTAGAAGTGCTATCCTGTCGCGAATGATCCGGCGGTCGGTTTCAATTTCCGTTTCCCCGGGCCCTCGCATACCAATACCACCACGCTGTCGTTCAAGGTGTGTCCACATCCTTGTCAGCCGGGGAAGTAAATACTGATACTGAGCCAGTTCCACCTGTACCTTGGCATGTGCTGTACGCGCACGTGAAGCAAAAATATCCAAAATCAGATTGGTTCTGTCCAGAACCTTTACCTGAAACGCCCGCTCCAGATTGCGAACCTGAGATGGAGTCAATTCATCATCAAAAATTACAATATCTACATCATTATTTTCTACATACTGCTGTATCTCCTCCAATTTTCCACTGCCCACGTATGTTCGCGGATTTGCATAATCCAATTTTTGTATAAAATGTTTTATGGTATGCCCTCCGGCAGTTCTGGCAAGAAATTCCAGCTCATGAAGATATTCCAATGTCCTTTCTTCAGGCGTCTCTCTGGTAACTAATCCTATGAGGATAACACGTTCCATTATTGTCTTATTTTCCTTTTCTTTACCCATATGACCGCAAAAGTACTAAACAGATCTTCCTCTGCAAGAATAAATTAATGGTAATAAACTCTTTTTACCCTTGCTGAAATCGCTGAAAGCAATTCATAAGGAATGGTATCAATGGACTCAGCCAGTTTTTGGATGGAATTAATCCCGTTAAAAATCACCACTTCATCACCTTCAGAACATGCAATATCCGTAACATCCAGCATACACATATCCATGCACATATTCCCAATGATATGAGCTGATCGTCCATGAACATAGAAAGCACCCTTACCTTTTGAAAGTGAGCGGTGCAGACCATCGGCGTAGCCAATGGGAACAACAGCGATTTTTGTTTCCCTGGTGGCAATAAAAGCACGGTCGTATCCAACACTCTCGCCTGTGGGTATGGTCTTGAGCTGCGATATTATCGACTTCAGGGAACAGACATTCTCCAGTGATGCCTGCACCTCAGCTCTCCCGGAAATGCCATACAAACTAATCCCCAAACGTACCATATCATACTGAGCATCCGGGAAGCGTAATATACCATCGGAGTTGAGAATGTGCCGCATAACGTGATAATCCAATGTTTCAGTTACAAGACCGGCAAGAACCTCAAAGCGATGGATCTGCTCGCGTGTAAAAGCATCTTCTCCGTTGTTTCCACTCGCCGCAAGGTGGCTAAAAACCGAACGGACAATAACCTCAGGATGTTGGCTAAGCTCATGGGTCAATTCAGGAATATCAGCATCCATAAACCCCATCCGGTGCATCCCGGTATCGAGTTTAATATGTATGGGAACAGGATTCTGACCAGTGTAATGATCCATCTCCCGGATAGTGTCCAATAAATATTTTAATGAAGTAAAATTATATACCTCAGGTTCCAGACCATATTTTAATATCGCACCATAACTATCACGTTCAGGGTTCAGAACAACAATGGGAAGCGTAATACCATTCTCGCGCAAAGCAATAGCCTCGTCAGTAAAGGCCACAGCAAGATAATCGACATGATTAAACTGCAAAACACTGGCGACCTCCTTACTGCCACTTCCATAAGAAAAAGCCTTTACCATTGCCATTATCTTAACTCCCGGATGAATCTTTTCCTGATAGTATTTAAGGTTATTGGCCAACGCATCAAGGTTTACTTCAAGAATGGTTTCATGATCTTTTTTCTGTAATGCCTGATTGATCTTTTCAAAACCAAAAATCCTGGCTCCCTTAACAAGAATTGCATCATCATTGAAAGTGGAAAAAGGATAATTTCGAATAAAACTTATGGTATCAGGAAAGAATTCCGAATTTTCATTAAAAAGCTCAGGGAAACGACTAATAGAAGTACCAATACCAATCAGCTTATCAACGCCCTTATCCTTCAAAATATCGGATACTTCAGAATAAAGATCCCTGTCAGGGATGCCACTTTGGAGAATATCTGAAAGAATAAGCACCTTTCGGGAATGGGTAAGATTATGGTTTAAAAAATCCAGTGCTATACGCAATGAATCCAGATCAAGGCTGTAGCTGTCGTTCACAACAGAACAGTTGTTTACTCCTTCATTCATCTCCATACGCATGGCTACGTGGTGAAGGAGGCGCATTCGTCGCTGTATGGTTTTTGCAGGATACTCCAGGCTGAGCATTACAGCCCAGCAATGCATTGCATTCTCGATAGATGCATCATCAGAAAAAGGTATTTCAATATACTCTTCACACCCATTGATAGCTGCAACCAGACGTGTTTTATCCCTGTTTTTTATTATTTTTTTAAGATAAAAATCCCCCTGCTCACGACGGCTCCAAGAAAAACCAACTTCTTCCTGTTGTTTTCCTGATCGCACAAAAACCTCAGATATTTCAGAGTAGTCGGAAGAATAGATGAGGCTTGAAGCATTACGGAAGAGCTTAAACTTTTCCCCTGCTTTCTGCATATTATTAATAAAACCGGCATCGTGGGCATGGCCGATATTTGTAAAAATACCTATATCGGGATTGATAATATCCCGTAATGCATCCATCTCTCCGGGCTCGGATATTCCGGCTTCAAAAATCGCCAGATGATGCTCTTCATCCATTTGCCATACTGAAAGAGGGACTCCAATCTGCGAATTATAGCTTCTTGGGCTTCGGACAATATTAAAATCCTTCGATAAAAGCTCATACAACCATTCTTTAACAACGGTTTTTCCATTGGAACCGGTAATACCAATCACCGGACAGGAAAACTGTGCCCGATGGGCAGCAGCAAGACGCTGGAGCGCCTTTAGCGTATCATCAACAAGAATAAAATTCGTCTTATCAAAAGATCCAAAATCAAAAAAATCATCAGAAATCACAAAATTACGGACTCCCTTATGGTATAATTCAGGAATATATTTATGACCGTCACCCTTCTTCCCTTTTAATGCAAAGAAGAGGGTTTTGTGTGGCGCCACCAACTGACGCGAATCAGTAAGAATTTCCACAATGGAAACATGATCTTTCCGCGAAGAAAAAAGCTGACCTTTCACAAGATCAGCGACTTTATTAACTGAATATTTTTGAGCCATAATGCATTTATTAAGGCATTGTAAAACTATTTATCTTCAGAATGGATCGACACAGGACTCTGCGCAAAATCATGGGCATACCTTCTTTGGTTCTCAACAATCCGAGCAGCAAGCACCATTGCGTTTCTTGCAGCATCAGGGCTAAATTCCCCTTTCCCTGCCAGCTCCAGCGACGATTCCTGTGCCGGCTGTGTCACTACACAAGGTAATCCACTATAATACAACACACCATAATCGTCAGATATTGTTCTAAAAGGCAATAATCCCTGATCGTGATACAAAGCAAGAATACCATCGAACTTTTTATAATCCCCGGAGCCAAAAAAACGATCCGGAGCATAAGGACCATGCACTTCAAGTCCTGCCTCCACGGCTTTCTTTATGGCAGGAATGAGCTGTACTTTCTCTTCCTCGCCCGTTTCATTAAGAACCTCACAGTGGGGATTCAATGATAACACTGCAATACGTGGTGAAGGGACGCCAAAATCAACAACCAGACTTTCATGCATTTGACCAATACGTTTATGTACCATCTCTTCTGTTACTGATTCAGCAATATTTTTAAAAGGTATATGCCCGGTAACAAAACCAATTTTTATAAAATCATTAACAATAAAAAGCAAGGTATCATCGGCTTTCAAGGAAGCTAAAAGGTAATCATCAAAATCACGAAAACGAGTTTTTGCCAGCTTAAAAGGCTTACTTCCGACAGGAAGGCTCACTAAAGCATCCAAACCTCCGGCCATGATATCATGGAATGCATTATCCAGTGCGAGAATGCTCATATTTGCAGCCTCTTCGGTTTGCCGCCCCATTTCAATGCGAATTTCATTATCTGTAATATTAATAATATTCGCACGCCGGGCATTGGCAAAATCCGGTTTCTTAACAAGATTAAAGCTAAAATCCTCCCGTTTAAGTACCTTCCTGTGATAACTGGCAACTTTTGAAGAGCCATATACTACAGGTGTAAAAAAGTCGAAAATACGGGAATCTGAAAAAGTTTTTATCAAAATCTCATAAGAAACACCATTGATATTTCCATGCGTAATTCCAATAACAGGTTTTGACGATTTCCGCTGAGCAGGCTGTTGATTATCCATAAATGATCCGGTTTGTATCTAACAAAATTAATAAAATAAACCGAACTTTTGATCTTCAGGCCAATATACTGTTTGGGTTTTAATGCTGTTTCATATTCTCAAGCATCCTGAAAAGCATCCTCACACCAACACCCGTGGCACCAACACCGCGGTAACCGTACCTTTGCGTCATAAATGCTGTTCCTGCAATATCAAGATGTATATAAGGATAATCGGTAAAATATTCCAAAAACTTACCCGCTGTTATGGCTCCGCCTTCTGCTCCGGTACTGATATTTCTGATATCTGCAATAGGAGATTTCAGTAATTCTTTATATTCATCCCATAATGGGAATTCCACCAGACGCTCCCCTGCCTGATCTCCGGCAAGCTGCAAATCAGTGAAAAACGCTTTCGCTTTCGATTGCATACCAACAGTAGCATATTTCCCAATAGCGCGCATGGCAGCGCCTGTCAAGGTAGCAGCATCTATCACAACCATAGGATCAAACTGCTGTGCATAGGAAAGAGCATCAGCAAGGATCAAACGACCCTCGGCATCGGTATTTATCACCTCAACGGTGGCGCCGCTATGCATGGTAAGGATATCACCGCTAACAATGGCATTGCCATCAACACGGTTATCGGTAGCGGGAACCAATGTTATAATATGTACAGGTAACTTTGCCATTGCAGCAGCATATATCGCCCCGCCAACAGCGGCAGCGCCACCCATATCCGACTTCATGTCTTCCATGTAGTTGCCGGTCTTGATATTCATTCCGCCGGTATCGTATACCACTCCTTTACCTACCAAAACAACTGGCTTCTCATTCACTGCATTCTCCGGCTTCCATTCCAGCACCGTAAATGTCGGATCGTCAGGGCTTCCCATATTAACACCCAGCAGTCCCCCCATACGCAACGATTCAATCTTCTTTTTACCAAAAACCTCAACCGTCATTCCTGTTTCCTGTGCCATTTGTGAAAAATGATCCGCCAGGGCTTGCGCAGTGAGTGTCTTTACAGGCTCATTCACCAGGTCACGGGCTTTATAAACGGCTTTAACAACAAACAGCAAACGTTGTAACTCTTCATCTGTGATGTTGCCACTTACCAGCTCTACTTCACCGGGAGTTTTGATATCTTCCTTTTCTTTTACCTTATAGGGGGAATAAGAATAGGATCCCAGGGCAAAACCTTCCAAAAAGGCCTTTACACATTCATTGTCTGTAACCAAATCAAAAACCGACAAATTAAGCCTGTCACCTTCTTTAAGAATAAGCCACAAATCATCTCCAAGTTTGCGGCATGTTTCCAGTGATGGTGAATCATTCTTTTCAGGTAAAACAACTACATACTCCGTGTATTGGTAATTATTAAAACCAACAATACTCTTTTTTGCTTCCTTTTGTTTCCTGAAATAGTCCAGCTTTTCAGGTGTAAAAAAACCATCCGGGAGGTCTGCATGATTGTGTACCAAAAATGCACTGTGGTCTTTTAATGTTTTCTTAGTATTGAGAGTAATATTCATAGTATTAGATTTTTAAATTCAAATGCGAAAATATTTTTTCTGTTGCCCCGGTATTTTGCTGCATATATGTTTTTGCCGCATTACAGGCAGAAGAATATTCAGAATTATTGTTAAACAAACTCCACAGCGTTCGGTTCAGTTGATCTGCGTTGCATATCTCAAAACCGCCACCGGCCTGACGTAACCCACCTGCTTCCGGAAACTTTTTATTCTCCGGACCAAAAATCACAGGGATGCCATATGCCGATGCCTCCAGAATATTGTGGATGCTTTTGCCAAACCCTCCGCCCACATAAGAGGCGTATGCACAACGATATAATGACGACAACATACCTATACAATCAATCACCAAAACACGGTAATTCATTGATTTTGAACCAAATTCAGAATAAAGCACCGCATCAGAGCCAAACAAATCCAGGATTTTATGTGTATGTCCCGGATCTACTTCGTGGGGAGCAATGATAACTTTAGCATCGGAAGGGAGTTTGTCGAGAGCTGCCCTGAGAAAAGCCTCATCCTGAGGCCATGTACTGCCACAAACAAGGGTTCGGTAACCTTTGCAAAAAAGCTGTACATTCTCTGGTACACTGCTCTTCGCTGCTATATCAGCAACCCTGTCGAACCGCGTATCACCGCTTACAACAACATCGTTGATTCCAATTCTGTGTAACAAATTTACAGACCTGTCATCCTGCACAAAAAAGTATGATACTTTTCGTAAATGTTTCCTAAACCAGGCTCCGTACCAGCGGAAAAAATGCTGTGTTTTCCGAAATATTCCACTAATAACATAAATTGGAATATTATTACGATGAAGGATATCGATATAGTTAAACCAATATTCATATTTCACCAGAAAAAGCACATCGGGTTTCACAATCTGATAAAACCGAAGCACATTAATTCGTGTATCGGCAGGGAGATAAAATATATAATCTGCGCCTGAGTAGTTTTTTCTTATTTCATATCCTGATGGAGAAAAAAAAGTCAACAGAATTTTATATCCCGGATACTGTTTTCTGAAATTTTCGATAATGGGTCTTCCTTGTTCAAATTCACCCAATGAAGCACAGTGAAACCAGGCGAGCTTATCATTTTCATCACGCAAACCGCCGGAAAGTTGAGAGAAAATCCGCTGACGACCCTTAACCCAACCTCTGGCTTTGGGATTAAAAGCCGATGCCAGAATAATTGACAAGCGATAAAAACGTATAGCTATTTCGTATAAAATCCGCATTTTAATAATAATAGTAAGAAGCCGCTTTATGGCGATATAATGGTAACATCCAGCCCGCTTTTATTCCAATAAAAATATCATGTCGTAAATCATCAGGTTCAGGGCCTTGCAGGTCAAACTGATAATTTCGCAATGGTTTTGTCATGGCATGCTTAAAATCAAATCCGACATAAAAATTAAATATATTCTGCGGATCCACATTAATATATCCTGCAAACAAATTGTACTGAGGGCCTCCGGATAAGCGGTCATAACCCTCAGCATATTCATCGTATACCTGCGGTGCGAGGTTCATGTAAACTTCCGTTCTGATGTGATGCGTAAGATAACCTAATCCACCGGTTACCATCAGTCCACTGTTCGGATTATTACTCCATATATTCAGCAGTTTTCCAAATGTAGCAGTAACAGAAATACCACGCTCATAAGTATCCATTAGCGCCATACTCCCGGAAGCATCAATAATACTTCCATTGGAAGCAGTAATATTATCAAAAATCTCCTCTTCCTGCTTTACATTCCCACCAAAAAGATACTCAAACTGAGCGCCATAGATCCACTGTTTCTTATCTTTAAATAAATAAGAAACCCCAATGCTGCTGTTTAACCCAAAACGCTCAGCAAGATCTCCGGCAGGAACATAAAAACCAACATCCACACGCGGAATATGCATATTAATGGCACTATCGGAAACCTGAGCCTTACACGAAAATGAAAATGGTAATAATATTATTAACAACAGGTTTGGTAAAAATCGTTTCATATTCTGTTTCTAAAAATGCAAAAGTACACAATTAACCCTAACAGACTCCGGCAAAAGTCCATATCATTAAACGTATATTCATGGAATAGATTGCCTATCTCTTGAAACATAATTATCTTTACCCGATTTTTAAAAAATATTAGCATTCAAAACATAAAACAGCCGGTTCAGCGTTCTGCTAAAAACTGAATCCTGTAACATATAAATTTATCCAATGAAAAAGATTCAAATGGTAGATCTGGTAGGTCAGTACCAGAAGATAAAGGAAGAGATTGATGAAGCCGTACTTAATGTCATAGGCTCCTCAGCATATATTAATGGACCTGAAGTGCAAAACCTCGGTAAAGAGCTTGAGGAATACCTGGATGTAAAACATGTTATTCCCTGTGGCAACGGCACTGATGCCCTTCAGGTTGCTATGATGGCCCTTGGATTGAAACCGGGAGATGAAGTTATTACTACATCTTTCACTTTTATCGCTACGGCAGAGGTTATAGCCCTTCTGGGTCTCACCCCCGTACTCGTTGATGTACTCCCCGACACTTTTAACATCGACCCGGAGGCTATAAAAAACGCAATCACCCCCAAAACAAAAGCTATTGTTCCCGTTCATCTTTTTGGCCAGTGTGCTGACATGGAAGAGATACTTGCTATAGCCAAAGAACATAACCTATTCGTGATTGAAGATACCTGCCAGGCTATTGGTTCGGACTACACGTTCAGCGATGGCACAACGAAAAAAGCCGGTAGTATGGGCGATGTGGCAGGAGTATCGTTCTTCCCATCAAAAAACCTTGGCTGCTATGGCGACGGTGGTGCTATTTTCACCAACAACGACGAGCTTGCAGAACAATTGAAGGTTGTAGTTAACCACGGTATGACTGTACGCTACTACCACGATTACATCGGTGTCAACAGCCGCCTCGACAGTATCCAGGCTGCCATTCTGCGCATCAAGCTGCGGCGTCTGGATGAATATTGCACAGCACGCCAGAAAGCAGCAGCCTTCTACTCTGATGCTTTTGTCGGTTGCGATAAAATTTCTGCTCCGGTAATTGGTAAAAACACATCACATGTATTCCATCAATACACGCTGGTATTAAAAGATGTTGACCGTGAAGGACTACAGAAACACCTAGGCGACAAGGGTATTCCGGCACCAATATATTACCCTGTACCATTGCATATGCAAAAAGCATACATCGACCCACGGTACAACGAAGGAGATTTCCCGGTAACAGAAGCGCTTTGTAAAAGTGTTATATCTTTACCCATGCATACCGAACTCGATGAAGAACAACTAAAATATATCACTGATTCAGTTTTGGAATTTGTAAATCATTAATATGGATAAAGCCTACTTCTCCCACGAAACAGCCATAATTGATGACCCGTGTGTTATCGGTGAAGGAACAAAAATTTGGCACTTCAGCCACATTATGAGCCACTGTGTAATTGGTAAAAATTGCAATATTGGCCAGAATGTTGTTGTCTCGCCACAAGTAACACTGGGCAACAATGTAAAGGTTCAGAATAACGTTTCAATATACACAGGTGTAATCTGTGAGGATGATGTTTTTCTGGGACCCTCAATGGTTTTCACCAATGTTACCAACCCCAGGAGTGCGATAAACCGTCGCGGGCAATATGCAGAGACAATAGTACGCAAGGGCGTTTCCATTGGAGCCAACGCAACCATCGTTTGTGGCCACAATCTGGGAGAATATTGTTTTATCGGTGCCGGTGCAGTGATCATTAAAGATGTCCCTGCGTATGCACTGATGGTTGGCAACCCGGCAGTGCAAAAAGGATGGATGAGCCGATACGGACATAAGCTGACTTTTGACGAAAACGGGAAAGCCATATGCCCGGAAAGTAAAGATGTTTACAAACTGGAAAATAACAATGTTACTTTTATAGGAAAAGAATAATGACAAACGACAGATACAATTTTGCCCTTATTGGCGCGGCAGGATACATTGCCCCGCGCCATATGAAAGCCATTAAAGATACCGGAAACACACTCCAGGCGGCCCTTGACCGCTCTGACAGTGTTGGAATTATCGACTCCTTTTTCCCGGAGTCGGCATTTTTTCTTGAGGCAGAACGCTTCGACCGCCATCTGGACAAGCTACGCAGAAAAGGGGAGAAAAAGATCGATTATGTTAGTATCTGCTCTCCAAACTATCTTCACGACGCACATATTCGTCTGGCGCTACGTAACGATGCACATGCGATATGTGAAAAGCCTTTGGTGCTGAACCCCTGGAATGTAGATGCTCTGAACGAAATCGAGAAGGAGTCGGGCAAGAATATTAATGTCATTTTACAATTGCGACACCACCAGGCGATCCTTGATTTAAAAAAAGAGATTGAAAACGCCCCTGATGATAAGATTTTTGATATCGACCTGACTTATATCACCAGCCGTGGGCGCTGGTACCAGATATCATGGAAAGGCGATCCTGAAAAATCCGGCGGTGTGGCTACCAACATTGGAGTACATTTCTTTGATATGCTCACCTGGATCTTTGGCGACGTGCAGGAGAACATCGTTCATCAGGCTTCCAAAGAGCAGGCTGCCGGCTTTATGCGCCTGAAAAAGGCACGCGTAAGATGGCTGCTAAGCCTCGACTACAACCTCATCCCGGAAGAGGTGCGGCTCGCAGGTCAGCGAACCTATCGCTCTATCACCGTGGAAGGTAAAGAGATTGAATTTAGCGGTGGTTTTACCGATCTTCATACCATTTCATATCAAAAAATCCTTGCCGGGGAAGGCTTCAGAGCTGAAGATGCACGGAAAAGTATTGAAATAGTCCACCACATCAGAAATGCGCAGCCCACGGGTATAAAAGGTGATTATCATCCATTCTTAAAACCATAAACCATGAAAATCCTCGTTACAGGAGGTACCGGATATATCGGGTCACACACTGTCGTGGAACTCCAAAATCAGGAGCATGAGGTTGTTATTGTCGACAACCTCTCAAATTCCTACGAAAGTGTTGTCGGTCAGATCACAAAAATCACCGGGAAAAAACCTCTGTTTGAATCTTTCGACCTTTCGGATCGCGAAAAAACAGCTGATTTCTTCCGGCGTCACAGCGATCTGGATGCCATCATTCATTTTGCAGCATATAAAGCTGTAGGCGAATCGGTCAGGGAACCCATAAAATATTACCGCAACAACCTTGTAGCGCTGATGAATATCCTTGAAGAGATGCAAAAACACAGCATTACAAACCTGGTATTCAGCAGCAGCTGTACAGTGTACGGGGAGCCTGATGAGCTTCCTGTTTCTGAGAGTGCGCCCATAAAACCGGCAACTTCGCCCTATGGAAACACCAAGCAAATCAGTGAAGAGATCATCCGTGATACGGCAAAAAACAGTCCGATAAATGCCATCTTATTACGCTATTTCAATCCTATCGGAGCCCATGAGAGCGCACTTATCGGAGAGCTCCCCATTGGTGTTCCAAACAATCTTATTCCTTTTGTCACGCAAACAGCAGCAGGTATCAGAGAGCAGCTGAGTGTATTTGGCGACGACTACAACACTCCCGATGGTACTGCCATCCGCGATTACATCCATGTCACGGATCTGGCAAAGGCTCATATTGCCGCAGTAAACCGCATGAGGAGCAACAACAATAAAAGCAATGTTGAAGCTTTTAATGTAGGAACAGGAAATGGATACAGCGTACTGGAGGTTATTACGGCCTTTGAGCAAGCAACAGGCCAGAAACTCAATTATCGAATCACCCCGCGAAGGGAAGGAGATGTTGAAAAAGTGTGGTCAGAAACAACTCTTGCCAATCAGGAACTGGGATGGAAGGCAGAGAAGTCACTCCCGGAAATGATGTCCAGCGCATGGAAATGGCAATTGGCATTGGAAAACAAATAATTACTTAATCTCATATCACTCATGAAAAAAAATATTCTTATTACCGGAGGAGCAGGATTTATTGGTAGTCAACTGGTACATCTTTTTGTAAAGAAATACCCTGACTATCTTATTGTTAATGCAGACAAGCTCACCTATGCGGGCAACCTGGAGAACCTGAAAGAAGTTGAAAACGAGCCCAATTATCGTTTTGAGAAAGCTGACATCACCAGTAATGACCAGATTTCAGCGTTATTTGAGAAATATCACTTCGACGGGGTTATACACCTGGCGGCAGAATCGCATGTCGACCGCAGCATCAGCAATCCCATGGAGTTCATCAATACCAACATAGTAGGAACAGTAAACCTGCTGAATGTGGCCAAAACCTACTGGCAGGACAACTTTGAGGGAAAGCGTTTTTACCATGTAAGTACCGACGAAGTCTACGGGTCGCTTGGTGACACAGGTCTTTTCACTGAAGATACAGCCTATGATCCCCGCAGCCCTTACTCGGCATCAAAGGCCAGCTCCGATCATCTTGTAAGAGCCTATTTCCATACTTATGGTTTGCCCGTGGTTATCAGTAATTGCTCCAACAATTACGGACCCTACCAATTCCCGGAAAAGTTACTGCCATTGTTTATTCATAATATACGGCATAAAAAGCCATTACCGGTTTATGGCAAAGGTGAAAACATCCGCGACTGGCTCTTTGTTGGCGACCATTGCGACGCAATTGACACAATCTTCCACCAGGGAACATGCGGTGAAACCTACAATATCGGAGGTAATAATGAGTGGAAAAACATCGACCTCATCAGACTGCTGTGCCGGATTTTGGATAAAAAGCTCGATCGTGAAAATGGTGAAAGTGAAAAGCTTATCACTTTTGTAAAAGATCGTGCCGGTCATGATATGCGCTACGCCATTGATGCTACAAAAGTAAAAGATGCTTTGGGATGGGAACCTAAAACAGACTTCCCTGTGGGGTTGGAACAAACTGTCGACTGGTACCTCAACAATGCTGAATGGCTCAACAATGTTACTTCAGGGCAATACCAGAAATATTACGAAGAGCAATACGAAAACAGATAGCATAAAATGCCGGGGAAACAGAACTTTTCTCCGGCTTTTTTCTTAATATTAACGTGATAAAGTGCGAATATATTCTTTAGGGCGAATACTTAAAACAGGGTATTCAGAATGATTTATCATCTGATTGGCAAAAGTACCCAAAAACCAGTTCATAGCTGTTTTTTCCTGTTCCGTCATAATAGAAATCAGGTTAGCATTCACTTCGCGGGCATACTCCAGTGTGGTACGGGTAATATTATCAGCCTCACGTTCGACAACAATAGTATCTATTGCAGCATCATCAAAATACTCCTTTACCTGACGGGTATAAGCATCAACAGTGGCACGTACAGCTTCCACAGAAGTGGAATAGAGTTTAAGGATATGAACTTTTGCATTGAAAGCCTGAGCCAGATCAGCAGTAAAAGGTGCTTTCTGCCTTGTTTCCAAAGTACTGTCAACAGGCATTACTATTGTTTTCAGTTCGTCCTGTATCTGGCGTGAATGCCTGATAGTAAGTATCGGGCAGGGTGTCATAGAGACAATTTTCTGGGCGTTGCTGCCGATCCAGAACTCTTCAAAGCCGCTGGCACCATGGGTACCCACTACAATCATAAAGGCTTCAACTTCCAAAGCCTGCGCGCAGATTCTGTCAAAAACCTTTCCTTCACGAATGTTAAACGAGATGTTAACATCCGGATATTTATCCGCATAAAGCAACTCCAAATCTGCCAGCCGACGTTTGGCTTCAGAAATTACATCTACAGTACCACTCAGCAAACTGGTACTTCTATTGGGGTTATTCACGAAAACCATTAGCAGGTCATGGCCGGTCTTCTGTGCCACCAGTGCAGCATGCTCAAGGGCATTGAGGCTACAGTCACTAAAATCTATACCAACGACAATTTCTTTCATGGCTACAGGTTTTATTATATAACAGTAAAACAGGTATTATGGTTCTATATTTTCCTGCTCCGGTTCAATTTTTTCCTGCTCCGGAGGGTTAAGATCCTGGAATGATGGTATTTCCGGGTTTATGGATTCTCTGACAATAAAAGCGCCGGAGTATATTTTACTGATTTCCTTAATTGCTGCAGCCGCCTGCAAACGCGTATGGAAATTCCCAACCCTGACCCGGTAATAGGGCTCTTTAAAAGACAGGTAAGCAGGAATATCATTAAATTCCATAATAAAACCTTCGATAACATCCTGGGCCCTGCGCTTGGAGTTATTTCCTGCTTCAAAATAAATCTGTATACGGTAACCCTCCCACTGTGGATTCTCCAGATGCCAGTTCATATCCCTGACCAGCAAAGAGTCCATTTCCTGTGGTTGAACAATATTCACCGAGCCCTGCTGAGCCAAAGTTCCAATTGAAAAGAGTACCATAAAAAACGCTGACAATGCAATTATTCTCATAGTGTGGAATATTTTCGGCACTAAGGTAAGAATTATTACCTTTGGATGACGAAACAGCGAAGTATGAATGAAAATCTAAACCCCGATAAAGAACGTTTAACCCAAACGGAGCAGGAGTATGAGAATGCTTTGAGGCCGTCAGATTTCACTACTTTTTCGGGACAGCCCAAGGTAGTGGAGAACCTGAAAATCTTCTGCACGGCTGCACGGCGCAGAGAAGAGGCGCTGGATCATGTGCTGCTGCATGGCCCTCCGGGGTTGGGAAAAACCACACTCTCCTATATCATCGCCAATGAACTTGGCGTGGATGTCAAGATGACTTCCGGGCCGGTGCTCGACAAACCCGGTGCATTGGCGGGGTTACTTACCAACCTCGACACCAATGACGTGCTCTTTATAGATGAGATACACCGTTTGAATCCTATCGTGGAGGAATACCTATACTCTGCCATGGAGGATTACAAAATTGATATTCTCATTGACACAGGACCCAACTCCAGGAGTGTACAGATAGGGCTTAATCCTTTCACCCTCGTGGGTGCCACAACGCGCTCAGGATTACTCACGGCCCCTTTACGTTCGCGCTTTGGCATCACCTCACGCTTGAATTACTACGATGCCGAAACCCTGAAAAAAATCGTTCTCCGTTCCGCATCTATCCTTGGCGTTCCTATTGAAGATCAGGCCGCACTGGAAGTCGCAAGAAGATCCCGGGGAACCCCGCGTATTGCAAACCTCCTGCTGCGGAGGGTAAGAGATTTTGCCGAAATAAAAGGTAATGGTGTCGTGGACCTTAAAATTGCAAAATTTGCCCTCGAAGCCCTTAATGTCGACGCCTATGGCCTGGATGAAATGGACAATAAAATCCTGCTCACCATAATCGATAAATTTAAAGGCGGACCCGTAGGATTGACAACGATTGCTACTGCCGTGGGTGAAGATTCTGGCACCATCGAGGAAGTTTATGAGCCCTACCTTATACAGGAAGGTTTTATTGTCAGAACCCCAAGAGGAAGAGAAGTCACTGAACGGGCTTACCGCCATTTAGGGAAAATACCCGGAGCAAGACAAAACTCACTCTTCGAATAAATGGCCATGAATACAAAAGAGCTCCATCGTTTCATAAAAGACCAGGCGCTACGGCTGGGATTTGAAGCATGTGGCTTTTCGGAAGCAGTACCGCTAGAGTCATATCGTGAGGAATATCTTTCTTATCTTAGTAATATGCACCATGGCACGATGAAGTACATGGAACAGAACATCGACAAACGCCTTGACCCCACACTATTAGTCGATGGAGCAAAAAGCGTTATCTCCGTATTATATAATTATTACACTCCTGACGTTGAAGCGGACAGAAAATATAAAGTTTCCATGTACGCCAGGGGCATCGACTACCATTATATTCTTAAAGAAAAACTCCGGCAACTGGCAGATAAAATTACAGAGAACTACGGTCCTTTTAGCTACCGCATCTTCGTGGACTCAGCACCTGTAATGGATAAAGTATGGGCGCAAAAAAGCGGTCTGGGATGGATTGGAAAAAACAGTTGTCTTATTCATCCAGCGGGAGGTTCGTACTATTTTATCGGCGAAATAGTCTGCGATCTGGATTTACCCGCCGACGCACCCGTGGAAGAACGTTGCGGAACATGCACCCGCTGTATCGACGCATGCCCCACAAAAGCTATCACTGCGCCGGGAAAGGTCGACGCATCCCGTTGCATATCATACCTCACAATTGAACACAAAGGAGACATAAACCCTGAATTAAAAGAATATTTCAACGACTATATCTTTGGATGTGATATTTGCCAGATGGTATGCCCGTGGAACCGCTTTGCCAAACCACATAAGGAGCAGCTTTTTAATACCATTGAAGAGGTAATGGCGATTGAAAATGATGGCCTCAATGCTGTTTCGTCATCATTATTCAAAAATGCACTCCGCTCATCTCCATTGGCAAGAGCCGGAACAAAAAAAATGCGCAGGAATATCCAGTATATCAATGGGACCATTCAAGAATAATTCTTATTTTTGGTCATTATCAGGATTATTAATTGTTAAAAACATAAATGGAGGTATTAATGAAAAGATATGTTTATTTGTCAATGACGCCGGAAGCGCTTATATCGAGCATGCTTCCACCGAACGACTTTGGTGATTATCTTGCTGTAGGAGCAAAAAAACGGACTAAAGGACAGGCCATGTTCTTTGAAGTGGATGTTGAAAAACTTGACAACAGTTACTTCCCTCTGGATATCATTGAGAAAGAGTGTGTTCCTATGCCCGACGGAAGGCCAAAGCGTTCAAAATACCTCTCTACGTACCGTGTTCTGGAACATGTACCACTAGACGCATTAAAAAGCCTGTACCTAACAACTGAAGACGGCAAAACACTGGAGCTGGAGTGCTGCACCTATGCACCACAAGATAGCAATGAATTACATCTTTATCAGCAGTTATGTCCTGTGAACCCAAGGGTTGCCAGTAATTTACGCCCGGTTGATTATGGTCATTTTATGACTAAACCGGAAAATGCTGTTCGTTTTCCAAAAGTTGTTTTTGTAGAGCTTCGTTTGGGTGAACTGGCTACAAACCCTGTTTCAGGATATTCAACAAACCTTCCCTATTCAAATATTAACCATATGAGGGATTGCCTGATTGATCTTCAGAAAAAAGATTCCAAGCCCACAAAAACGATTATTCGTTTTTATAAAGGGGATTTATTGTTCCAGACAATTAAAAACGGATTCTTTGTTTCAGATCAGGAGAAAACGATATTTTATAAATATCCATCACTTGATGAGCTGCAACGCAAACACTACAGCTGGTGGAGATCAGCATACCGCATTGAGCCTTATTAAAAACAAAATACAAATCGCAAAACCGGCTGTATCCTTTATAGCCGGTTTTTTTATTCATACCATCGGCGGCCACGGGCAAAAATGGTGTAATGGAAAGTAAAGCTCAACACCTCATTAAGCTGGCCACGATTAAAAAAGGTTTGTGTATTCCCGGCATGAGGGCGCACAGGGGTAAGAAAAAACGTATTGGAGTACCGTACATTCAGCTCCCAGTTGAGAAGAAAACGGAAACTCATTCCCACATCAATACCCAAATCGAAAAAATTAAAATTACCACCGGCGACGTCATCATTGGTGTACCCATTGGCCATCTCATAGCTATCAAGTAATAATCCGATACTGGGCCCAGCCTCAAAGGAAATCCATGGCGTCCAGTCGTAACGATATAATATGGGAACATTGATATAATTCAAAACAAGCTTGTAATCGTATACCAACCCGGGAATCGTATCACTGGCATCAGGAACCTTGCGGCTGCCTTTCTGAACAAAATCGATTTCCATTTGCAATGCTGAGCGGTCGGCGATATAAATATTCGCAAAAGCACCGGCATAAGCACCTAATTTATTGGGGCCGGAAAGATAATCACCTGAAATTTCAGAGGCAGAGATACCTCCTATCAAACCACCGTTAAACTGCTGAGCATAAATATATTGTTGACTAAAAACAAAAGCAAAAAAGCCAATTAAAGCAAATATTTTTCTCATATCGTTATTCTTTGTATCTTTAATGAAAAATCAAAAATAACCTTTTTGCAGTAAATGAGGAGAATATTTAAATACACAATTTAAACATTAGTTAACATGACCTTGTTTAAAACTTAATACATTTGCTTCATTCGTAAAATACTAAAACAGAATGGGTAACGAAGAGTATAAAATCCTTTTGGTGGATGACGAGCCCGATGTGCTTGAATTCCTTTCGTACAATCTTAAAAAAGAAGGCTATCAGGTTCATACCGGAACCAATGGTAAAGAGGCTATTGAACTGGCCGACAAGGTAAAGCCTCACCTGATAATCCTTGATGTAATGATGCCGGAAACAGATGGTATTGAAGCGTGTACTGAGATTCGCAGGCAACAGGGCATGGCGTCAACAATTATCATCTTTCTTACTGCAAGGGGTGAAGATTACAGCCAGATAGCAGGTTTTGATGCCGGTGCCGATGACTATGTCACAAAACCGATCAAACCAAAAGTGCTGGTTTCAAGAGTTAAAGCACTCCTTAGAAGATATCGTGATGAAGAAGAAGCAAGCGACAGAACTGAAGTGAGCGGTATTCTGATCGACAAAGAACGCTACATTATTGAAAAAGATGGTCAAACCATTGCTCTTCCTAAAAAAGAGTTCGAACTTCTCTCTCTGCTGACGTCAAAACCGGATAAGGTTTTTACCCGTGATGAAATCTTTGAAAGTGTATGGGGCAGTGATGTTATTGTTGGTGACAGAACAATCGATGTTCATATTCGTAAAATCAGAGAAAAATTAGACCTCACCAATATTAAAACGGTTAAAGGCGTAGGATACAAATTCGAATCGTAAAAAATATCTCCTGCGCAGTATTCTCATATCCTTTACATGCTATCTTTGTAATGGACAAATAGCTTATACTATGCAATTTAATTCACCAAAAAACCTTGCTGTTTTTAATGCAGTGGTTATTACCACGGTCATGATTACATTATTTGTAATCTACCATTTGGTTTTTATTTCGATGACTCCACTCGCAATCATCGCCATTGCAATGATTGTTTTTCTTGTATCGTATTTTCTGATCAGCTCAACACTGGAAAACTTCTTTTACAGAAAAATAAAGCTTATTTACAAAACCATACATAACCTGAAACGCCCCAAAGGCCAGAAGTCTTCAACCATTGATGTTAACGAAGCGGATGTATTGGAAAAAGTTAATATTGAAGTTAAGGAATGGGCTGACAGTCAGATAAAAAAAATCCATGACCTGGAGCAAAGCGCTAATTACAGAAGAGAATTTCTGGGCAATGTTTCACACGAATTAAAAACTCCAATCTTTAATATCCAGGGATATGTTTTGACTCTTCTGGACGGTGGCCTTGAAGATCCTTCCATAAACCGCAAATATTTGTTAAAAACAGAGCAAAGCATTAACAGGATGATTGCCATTATTAACGACCTGGAGGCCATCAGTAAGCTTGAAAGCGGAGAATTACAGCCAAAAATGGAGTGCTTCGACATTGTAACCCTTACGCGGGAGGTAATCGAATTCCTCGAGGTAAAAGCAAAAAAACACCACAACACTGTTATTATTGAAGCTGGTGCGGAAAAAACAATAACAGTAAAAGCCGACAGGGAAAAGATCAGACAAGTGCTGACAAACCTCATAGATAATGGTATAAAATACAGTAAAGGCCAAAATGGCCATACCACCATAAGCTTTTTTGATCTTGAAGAGAATATTCTTGTTGAAATTACCGACGATGGCATCGGTATTCCTGAAGAGAGTATTCCCCGCTTGTTTGAAAGGTTCTACCGCACTGACAAAGCGCGATCACGAGAGCAGGGCGGTACCGGCCTGGGGCTGGCCATTGTAAAACATATAATCCATTCGCACGACCAAACCATAAATGTCAGAAGTAAACAGGGAGTGGGAACCACTTTCGGATTCACCTTAAACAAAGGTAAATCTCATAAAAACTAATCCCTGATATCTTTTATTTTTCGGTCGTTCCGGTAAATTACTTTTCTGAGAAGCTTGCCGGTTTCATCATAATATTTCCAGGTACCTTCTTTCATACCATTGGTAAAGTTACCTTCTGCACTGACTTTATTATTCATATGAAAAGATTTCCAGTTACCGTCAGGCGCATTATTTTTAAAATTCTGTTCCTGGACACGCACCCCGGCCTCATCATAAAACACCCATTTTCCTTCTTTGGCATCTTCACGGTAATCGCCTTCACGAATGCAAATACCATATTGCGACCATTCAGTCCAGTGGCCATCACGCATTCCTTTGCTAAAAAGGCCCTGATACTTCATCTGACCATTTTCAAACCAGAACTGTGAGAGTCCTTCACGCTGATTGTCGGCATAATTATTTCTGTATTTAATTTTTCCTGAAGGATACCAGCCCTCCCAAAGGCCGTCCATCTGACCTTTGGTAAAATTCCCCTGATAACTTAACGTTCCATCAGGGTACCACTGTTTCCATAATCCGTGTTCTTTATCGTTGCTGAAAGGCCCCTGATGATGTATCTGACCATCCTCGTACCATACCGTCCACATTCCTTCGCGAAGATCGTTTTCATAGACCCCCTGCTTCCATTTTTCACCTGTTTCATAATAAAAAACCCATTCGCCGTATCGCAAACCATCTTTAAAATCGCCGGTGCTGCCTGTTTTCCCGTTTGTGTGATAAAAGATCCATTTCCCTTGCTGCAGGTCTTCCTCAACACGGCCTTCCATTTCAAGGGTACCGTTATTACGCCACCAATAGCAGTATCCGTTAAGGCTGTCATTTATAAAAGTCCCCTGAAACGATTTACTACCATTGGCATACCATCCTGATGCCTCACCCTGCCGTAAACCACCGGTGTATAAAATACTGTCTTTCACACCTCCTTCCGCGTGAAAAGACTGCCAGAGACCCTCGCGAAGAGAATCCACAACAGCGCCACAGGCCTTAATATTTCCTGCAGCAAACCAAACTGTATCCACACCATTGCCGTAGGTTTTGGTTTTCCACTTCATTCCAAAACGGTACCAGTAGCGCCACTTTCCAACCGGGACGCCCTCCTTCATCATACCCTGAGATTCCTGTTTCCCGTCAGGGTACCAGGTAGTCCACATACCGGATTTTAGCGAATCAGCATCCAAAAAGCCGGAAGCTTTTACAATGGTATCATCCTCATAATATTCCTTATAAGGTGTTTGTGCATTTAAAAACAATGGAAAAGCAACAATTATCAATAAACACGGGAAAAATCTCATATGCTCAACTTTAAGGTTCAAAAATATAAAAAGCCCTTTAAATGTCCACCATGATATAAACGGAGATATGTATCTTTGCATTGTTATGGAAGAATATCCTGTAAAAGTACTGCTTGCATTTGGCGAAACCTTCAAAGGCAACCCGGAATTGCATCGCTGGCTGATGGAAAACGGTTATGAGGAACTTGGGCTGTTATCGAGTTGTATACGTGGTGACATGAAAGCCCACGAGTGGCTTTTAAAAAACGGTTATCCGGAATTTGCCGCTCTGGACAGTGCCATCGACCATAAACCGGAGGCCTACCTGTGGCTTCGAAAGAACGGTTTTGATATTCTTGCTGTATTTGCCGATGCCTGCAACAGGAAAAAGGAAGCTGCCCAATGGCTTATTGACAATGACCTGAATATATTTCTACACCTTGCAAACTGCATCAATGCTTTCCGCGACAATCAGTATTTCGATTATCATAAAAAGCGGTTTTAAACATTTCATGCGACGAGATAAACCCTGTGCTGCGACTGCCAATGCCAAAGCCACCGCACCATCTCCGTGGCTTTAGCCGCACCTCCGGAGAATAAAAAAAGGCCACCGAAAATTTTCGGCAGCCCTTTTGGTATTATTACATCAATTCTTTCCAATATTTATTAGCCGCATTTACTGTAGCCGCAATCGGTGCACAGCAGGCATCCTTCCTTGAACACCAGTGTTCCTTTATGGCCACAATTCGGGCATTCCTCTTCTTCTGAAACTTGCGTCCCGTCTTTAATATATTTCTTCAATGCTCTTACCACACCATTTTTCCAGGTATTTATGGAATCGTCGTCAAGGGTAAGGTTTTGAATAAGATCCACTGCAAAATGAATGGGCATGCCATGGCGCAGTATTCCGGAAATCAGACGTGCATAGTTCCAGTATTCCTTATCAAAGGAACGCGACAGCCCCTGCATGGTAACCTTGTAGCCCTGTTTATCTTCATAAACAAAATCGTAGCGGGCATGGCGATTACCTTCTTCCCTGACTTTCACAACAGAACCTTTTTCCACCCATGGAGGCATAAAGAAATCATCGGCCAGACCGGTAAAGATTTCATACGGTTTACCATCGAGCAAGCCAATTACAGCGATCCATTTTTCATAATCATTCTGGAAACGAACGATCTCAGCTTCAAGTACTCTGGGCCGTGGAGGTGCTTTTGTTTCTTTAAACACACCATCATCTTCACCTTTTTCTTTCGATTTGTCAATCAACACACCGCTACGGCTGCCATCACGGTAAATGGTCATCCCCTTACAACCTGACTCCCAGGCTGTTTGATAAATATCACTCACTATACTTTCGGGAGTTTTTTCAGGGATATTTACGGTTACAGAGATACTATGATCGACCCATTTTTGGATAGCGCCCTGCATTTTCACTTTGGCGACCCAGTCGATATCGTTAGCTGTTGATTTATGATAAGGCGATTTGGCTATTACTTCAGCAAGAGCTTTATCGTCCATTTTGTAGATCTCTTCAACATCGTACTCATTTGCCCGGAGCCAGGTCAGAAATTTATGATGGAAAACGCGGTATTCTTCCCATGCATCGCCAACCTCATCGGTAAAGGAAATCTTAACATTTTTATCGTTGGGGTTCACTTTTCTGCGACGGGTATATGACACCATGAAAGCAGGTTCAATACCGGAGGTTGTTTGAGTACAAATACTCACCGACCCGGTAGGAGCAATGGTAAGCATCGCGATATTACGACGGCCAAGGCGCTGCATATCTTCGATTATGGAAGGATCATTTTCACCGATACGGGTGATCATGGGATTATTTTTTTCCTTTTCATAATTAAAAATCGGAAAAGCGCCACGTTCTTCAGCAAGGTAAACAGACGAGCGGTATGCTTCCGTGGCGAGCATCTTGTGTACATCGGTAGAGAATTCTATTCCCAGGTCGGAACCATACTGAAGGTTGAGTGCTGCGAGCATATCACCTTCGGCAGTAATTCCAATACCAGTACGGCGCCCCTGGAGGCTTTTTTCACGGATATTCTCCCACAATTTTCGTTCTATACGCTTTGTTTCAGCATCCTCAGGGTCTTCATTAATTTTCTTCAGAATAGCATCCACCTTTTCGATTTCCAGGTCGACGATATCGTCCATAATACGTTGGGTATAGTGAACGTGTTGTGCAAATTTCGAAGTATTGAAGGTAGCCTGGGGAGTAAAAGGGTTATCCACATAGCTGTAGAGGTTCAGTGCAATAAGGCGGCAGCTGTCGTAGGGGCAAAGCGGGATTTCGCCACAGGGGTTTGTAGAGACTGTTGTAAAGCCATAATCGGCATAGCAATCGGGTACAGATTCGTTGATTACGGTATCCCAGAAGAGCACTCCCGGTTCTGCGGAGGCCCAGGCATTATGAATAATTTTGTCCCACAAGATACGTGCATCGACCTCTTGCCTTACCCTTGGATTATCAGAATCAACAGGGAATTGCTGAACAAAAGGGGTATTATTTTTCACCGCTTCCATAAAGTCGTCGGTTATTTTCACCGAGATATTGGCGCCGGTTACCTTTCCCTGTTCGAGTTTTGCATCGATAAATTTCTCTGCATCGGGATGTTTAACACTAATAGACAACATAAGAGCGCCGCGACGTCCATCCTGAGCCACCTCACGGGTGGAATTGGAGTACCGTTCCATAAAAGGCACCACACCGGTAGAGGTGAGGGCCGTATTTTTCACCGGGCTTCCTTTTGGGCGTATATGGGTAAGATCGTGGCCCACACCACCACGGCGTTTCATAAGCTGCACCTGTTCCTGGTCAACTTTCATGATCCCGCCATAGGAATCCGATTGTCCGGAGTTACCGATCACAAAGCAGTTAGAGAGCGAGGAGGTCTGGAAAGGATTTCCGATACCTGCCATAGGGCTTCCTGCGGGGATTACGTATTTAAAATCTTTCAAAAGATCAAATATCACCTTCTCATCAAGGGGGTTGGGATATTTTTTCTCGATGCGTGCAACTTCACGGGCAATACGGCGGTGCATCTCTTCAGGAGACTTCTCGTAAAGATTTCCCTCACTGTCTTTAAGAGCATACTTGTTTGCCCACACATTGGCGGCCAGTTCATCACCGCTAAAATAGCGGGTTGCTTCCTTGATCACCTCTTCATAGGAATACCTTTGAAGAGGTATTTGTGGTGTTTCTTCTTCCTGTGCTATATTATTTTCCATATCCTGTTGTGGATCATTTATAACATCCTCCTCTACCCTGTCGTCACGATTTTCATCGCTCTGACGCGCTTTGAGCACCTCATCATAAAAGCCTTTTTCCTTTATATTTACGGGATTTTCCCGAGAGGGCTCTTCCGTAAGCTGGGAGAAGAGGTCCTGTGAAAAGGCTACATTATCATCACTCATATATCTGGTATATTAAGGGGTTGACGTTTAATATGTTATTGATTTTTGACTTCTCTGCGAAACAAATTTGAAATTTGCTTGAAGGCTTTTTCAGGTGTTTCGGTGAACGAAGGTACGATGATTTTTTCTGAAAAATTCTCCACACTTATTAACAAAATTTTTGGCACGGCACGTAAGTTCTTGAAGGGAAAATCGATACCCATTTAATAAGTATTTTTTCTTCCGTAATTTTCAATAAAGTTCAAAAAAAAGCAGTGGAAAAACTTGCGATGGAAGGAAAAGTTATTAACCGCTAAATGTTAATTATCAAAGAATTATATATGTTAGAAGTCTAATCCAAGCCCAAAGTACCATTTGGCGGGCTGTACAACATAATCGTGAACGCCATGGCTATAGTCCAGGCGCAGGAAATAACCCAGCAAACGGGTTCTGATACCCACACCATATCCGGCAACGATGGGTTCCTTCTGAACATCAACAACAACGCGGATATTCCCATTGGTATAGATATCACGATACAGTGCATTCTCCTCCGAATAGGGTCCGGGGCCTGTCCAGGCAGTACCAATATCACCAAAACCGACAATCTGGAAATTATTCAAAAAATCAGAATTCAACGGACGGTTAAAAAAGTACTGAAATACCGGCCAACGGATTTCGGTATTAAAAAGAAAAAATGAATTCCCGTTGCGAATATTCTGATCAAAGCCATGCATATTTGTTGCAAGAGTCTGGAAAGCATAGTTCATCTCATAATCGATTGGAGTATTCTGGTCAAAACGGGCACCAATCCAGTTATCCACACCCCCGAGATAATAAATCAAAGGATCCGAGCCCTGCGATGTGGACCCCGAGAGCCTGTTGGCCCATATCAGTGTGCGGTGGATCCTGTCGTAGCGCCGGTAATCAAACCCTGCTACATACAAATTATGTGGATCCTTATCGACCAGCTGATAATATTCACCAAAAACCTTAAACCGCGTTCCCACAGGAATATTATCACTCAAATCCCAGGTATTATCAAACACCAGTTCAGCCTTTACTCCTGCCCAATTCTCATTCAAATCATCTTTCATCAGATTCAAAGGCTCCGTTGTAAGATAAATCGTCTTGTCATTACGTAAAAGCCCTGTTGCTGAAGCATACAATACACGGTTTAGCGGATAGCTCAATTTATATAATACCTCATGGTACCGAAGGTTGGCAAAATATTCACTCTGATATACGGATTCTGCTTTTCGATGCAGGATCAACTCTTTATCAACGCGTTTTGATAAATCAGCATAATTAATAATGTACTCGTTATTGGTCAGGTCTCCACCAAGTTTAACACCTCCTATAATACGGTAATCTTCCAGCAAATCGGTCATCCCTACCTGCGTAAAGACATTAAATCCGGCATTCAGATAAATAGGGCTTCCGCCCCCGGTAAACTGCTGATAGGAGTAATTGAGTGAATTAAAATCCACTTGTGTGACCAGTTCATTGATAGAAAATTCCACATAATAGTTGCGCTTTTTCCCGGGAGAGAAGAAATCAGTAGGTTGATTAACGCGCAATGCCAGCGAATCATTGCCGGTAAACACACTTATCAGCTCCCTGACAGAATCAGATGCCATAACATCACCACGGCGATCAAACAACGGTAACCCCGGAGATAAATCAGGCTCATAGACATTCACAAAACGCCCGAAAGAGCCCAGGTATTTTTTATTCTTATCATCCTTTTCAAGGCTGTTTCTTATACGCTCGTTCATAAAGGCCGTTTTATCAGCCTCTTCAGAATTTTGATTCATCGAATAATCCGGCATATTACCATAATAAAGGAAATAGCGTTCGTCGTGAAAGAGGATTTCTGCGGAGTTTCCGGAAACGGGATCCAGATCATAATCGATAATACCCCGGGCATAATTGGTAAGTGAATAGCTTTTTGTAAAGTACCGGTAATGGGCAATGGTATCCACATAGGCAATCGTTGAGTCCAGCAGGGCAAGATATTTATTATTGATTCCGGAAGCATCCGAGAGATATATGTATTTCCCGGGAGCATATTCACGCGGTTCTGTTTCATTGGCCAGCGGTGTCGCTGTCACCCGCCGCAATACTTTTCCCGGCCTCGGGTAATCCATGATAAAAATGTCATTCTCCTGCTTCAGACCAATAATATCGCCTCGTTTCCTATTGCCGGCAAGGCTGTCTCCAGGGCGATTTGAAGAGAAGATAATCTGTTTCTGCCCATTAATAAACCGCGGGTTAAAGTCGTTATAAACGTCATCGGTCAGTTGTTTTGAGGATCCTGAAGCAATATCAAAGACATAAATATCGCTTTGTCCGCCCTTTACCGCTGACAAAACCAGTTTTGATCCGTCGGGGCTATAGGCACCATCGAGGATATTCTGGTATCCAAGAAGGTTACGCTGTTCTTTTTTCTTTTCGGCAAGGCTATAATAATTCAGTCGCAGCACACCTCGTTCAATGGTAATCACCGATAAAATTTCGCCTGAGGGGTGCCACATAAGAATCGGATAAAGGTCATCGACTTTTTCATTCAGGCGATTACCACGGCTAAAAATTTTCTTTTTCTTACCTGTAGAAATATCATAAAGGTATACCTTGTATTTCCCGCTTTCATTATAGGAAAAAGCAATATGTCGCCCATCAGGACTAACGCGGGCTCTGTCGTAAGCAAAACGTCTGGAGGGCTTTTTCTTTAGCCTTTGCGCCTCAGGCATCGACCTTCCACTGCCTTCTGATTGATACTTTTCATCATAAAACTTCTCCCATTCCTTTAGCAAAGTTTTAAAAGAAACATTTATAACATAAGCAAAACCAGCCTCTGTATTGCGGCTCGATTTGGCCATATAAACAATATCAGGAACAACAGATTCCCCATATTTCGAAGCGATAAAATACCATAAAGAGTGGCCGGCAATACGTGCATCTTCGCCCTTGAGGTGATTAAATTTACGGTAGCGATTGGTCAGAAACCCATCTTTTACAAGGTTATCAATCTCCGTATTCCACGGATCAGACAAATACGACACCAAACCGTCCACGTACCACGCAGGAAAACTCATTAACGTGGAGTTCTTTATCTGGTTGCCAATAGAGCCGCCCTGCGTCATATGGTCGATGAGTATGCGTGCTATACCGGCACGTATCTGACGCTCGAAGTGGAAAATATCTCCATCAAAATAGATAAATATCTTATTATTAAGAATATGCGTAATACCACCCGTATTATATTGTTGCCCAGACATATAGCCGATGTTACTCTGTTTTAAATCATCCAGGCTATTGTAAATGATAAACTGAAATTTATCATCAATACGCATCTCCAGTTTGCGTTCAATCTCATCCAGGTAACTGTCGGCATAGGCAGAGGCATGATTGGCAAGATTCTCGCCATTGCGGTAGAAATAAGTATCAAAGCGATCGTATCGGTAATAAGTCCAGAAAAAATCCTTGTATTGCACACGCTTGCGACCAAATTCCATCTGGGAACCATTATAAAACTGAGCATGCAGATGCTCAGAGCTCAGAAACAACAAGCCCAGCAGCAGAATAATGATACCTCTATTTTTTTTACAATGGATTTTCATCTTTTCAACCGGATACTACCTTATAGATTATTAAAACAACGATTAAATCATAAGGTTGACATAAACCACGAAGGTACAAATATTTTTATATCACACCCTCCTGCGGCATACAGATTAAATAACGGGGAAAGTGGCTTTTCTTGTATAGCGGGGAAAGTTATCTTTGCATAAAATTTTTCTGATGATAACGATAAAAACCTTTGTATTTAACTCCTTTCAGGTAAACACCTATTTATTGACAAACAATAACAATGAGGGGTTGATTATTGACGCAGCAAATTATACTCCCGCAGAGGATCAGGAACTATTATCCTATATCCGTGACAACAACATACAAATCAGGAAACACCTGCTGACACATGCCCATGTAGATCATATTCTCGGAGCAGACTTCGTGGAGAAGAATTTTGGCGTAAAACCCTCCACACACAGTGACAGTATGTTTTTCTGGAATTCTGCCGGGGAGTTTGCTTCTGTTTTTGGAATTAAAATAAAAAAAACTACCGCCCCGGACATTTTTTACGCGCAGGATGATGTATTTTCATTCGGTACAGAGTTCATAAAAGTCATTCATACTCCCGGACACGCCAACGGTAGTCTGTGTTATTACCTCCCCGACAGCAATGTGCTTTTTACCGGAGATGTGCTTTTTGCTTCCAGCATAGGGCGCACGGATCTTCCGACCGGAAATATGGAGACACTGCTGCGTTCTATCCGGGAAAAATTATTCATTTTGCCTGATGAAACGAAAGTATACCCCGGACACGGGCCCTCGACTACTATTGGAGATGAAAAACGGGGAAATCCTTTTCTTTAACTATCCGACAATCAGATCCTGGACGGAGGCAACAATATCATCCGTGTCGAGTTGTTCCATGCATTGGAAATGATTTTTCGGGCAGTGATCAAAGCCGATTTTTGAACAGGGGCGGCAACGCAGATCACGATTTTCAACAATAATGCTCCGCTGGCTGTATTCCCCCGGAAGATAGGGCGTCATTCCAAAAGCCGGAATCGTGTTTCCCCATACAGAAACGATATTCTTTCGCATGGCTGCGGCAATGTGCATCATACCGGTATCGTGTGTAATGATTGCGGCACAGTGCCGGATAATCTCTGCCGACTCATTAACAGATACTTGCCCACACAAATCCAATACTTTATTCACCGATAACTTGGAGAGCTGAAAGCCTGTTTCCATATCCTCTTTACCACCAACCAGCACCACGGGAAACATCAGCTTATCACATATTTCCATCAGCTTTCCGATGGGCATTCGCTTGGTGGCATGCTGCCCTCCAACGGCAAGCACCACATAGCTTTCCGGCTTCAGCTTTTCTGACAAAAACACTTGCGGCAGCGTCTGATAACCATTAAAATAATCCAGGCCTTCATCATCATTAAAATCAATGTACTTCCTGGCAGCATCCAGGTAACGATCAACAATATGCTTTGAAGGAAGGATATCAATATTAAAATTCACCATCAACCATTTGGCAAAGTTCAATTTTCTGAACGACCGCCCGGGTTTCCGTAGTGCGAGTTTTACCCGCATGGTCCGAAGGTTACGGTGCAGATCCACGATGTAATCCATATCATCCTTACGTATAGAGGCAATAACTTCCGGTAAAGAGGCATCAAAAGCATATACCTTTTTTATATACGGATTATTTTCAAGAAGATTCGTGTAGCGGGCTTTTGTAAGGTAAAAGACCTCATGACCACTCTTTGCCAACATCCTGACTACAGGAGTAGTAAGCACAATGTCGCCAATAGAGCTAAACCGGATAACCAGGATTTTTGCCATGATGGTGCAAAGATAAACATATTAAAGGTATACAATAGGCGATTATGCCTAATGGATTCTATCAAATGCAAATTTTAAGAATTTTTAAACCAACCTATTGCCGAATTTCTAATTTTGCATCATGATTTTTGCAGATACCCACACCCATTTATATCTAAATGCATTTGATGAAGACAGAGATGCATCAGTAACCCGAGCTATTGATGCCGGAGTAACGACGATGGTGCTTCCCAATATCGACAGCAGCAGCATTGCACCGATGCTCGCGCTATGCGATCGGTTTCCCGAAAACTGCTTTCCCATGATGGGGCTTCACCCTACCTCGGTGAAAGAAAATTACCGCGAGGAGCTCCGGAAAGTGGAAGATGCCCTCGACAAAAGAGAATATATTGCCATCGGAGAAATAGGTATCGATTTATATTGGGACAAAAGTTTCTTCAATGAGCAGAAGGAGGCCTTCACCACACAGCTGGAGATTGCCCTGGATCTGGATCTTCCTGTCGCCATCCACACCCGTGAGAGCATGGATGAGACGCTGGAAATTCTGGGCAGAAAGGAATACAGGGATGTCAGGGGCGTGCTGCATTGCTTCAGCGGAACCGCAGAACAGGCGCAAAAAGCTGTGGATATGGATTTTTATCTTGGTATTGGAGGTGTGCTGACCTTCAAAAACTCCAACCTGGGAAAAGCCATAAAGAAAATTCCGTTAGAACACCTGATTCTGGAAACCGATGCACCATTTCTTGCCCCTGTGCCCTACCGAGGCAAACGAAATGAAAGTGCATACATTCCCATTATCGCCACGCACCTTGCAGATGTTTATGCAACCAACCGCGAGAGAGTGGCAAATATAACAACTCAAAACGCAAAAAAACTTTTCAATCTCTAAGCAATGACAGAAAGAATCCCCATACTGGTAATTTATACCGGAGGAACTATCGGAATGATGCAGGATCAGCAAACCGGAGCCCTGGCACCGTTCAACTTTGACGCCATCTATACACAGATGCCCGAACTACGGGAGATGGATTATCAGATCGACTGCCATTCGTTTGATCCGCTTATTGACAGCTCGGACATGAACCCTTCGTTTTGGGTACAGCTTGCCGAGGTTATTGAAAAGAACTATGAAGATTATGATGGCTTTGTGGTATTGCATGGCAGCGATACCATGGCCTATAGTGCAGCTATGATGAGTTTCATGCTTGAAAACCTCAACAAGCCGGTTATTTTCACCGGATCGCAATTACCGCTTGGGATGCTTCGTTCCGACGGCAGAGAGAATTTTATCACGGCCATAGAAATCGCAGCAGCCCGCACAGAAGACACACCAATGGTTCCGGAGGTAGCACTCTATTTTGAGAACCAACTTTACAGAGGTAACAGAGCACATAAATTTAATGCCGAGCATTTTGAAGCCTTTTTATCGGTTAACTACCCGGTTCTTGCCGAGGCAGGAGTACATATAAAATATTATCCGGAAAGGATTCTTAAGCCAAACTTCAAGAAATTAAAAGTTCATAAAACATTAAATAATAATGTGGCAGTACTAAAACTTTTCCCCGGCATCAGGGAAGAGATTGTTAAGGCTGTAATCGATGCTGAAGGGCTGGAAGCATTGATATTAGAGACCTTTGGCAGTGGTAATGCACCCACAGAGAGATGGTTTATCAAGCAGCTTGCCAGAGCCAGGGAGAAGGGCATAATCGTATTTAATGTCACCCAGTGTAAAGGCGGATCTGTGGAGATCGGGAAATATGCGGCGAGCCTGGATATGGGAAAGATAGGCATTATTGGCGGCTATGACATCACCACAGAGGCGGCACTGGCTAAACTAATGTATTTACTGGGGCGGAATATGGATAAAAAAAATACAGAAGAGTTATTGCAGAAACCCTTACGGGGTGAAATGACAATAAACAAGGGGTAGCGGAGCGTTATAGAATAAAACAAATGATTACGAAACTAAAAGTTAAGGTTCAGGACTGCATTTCAGGGGTATTGATTTTTATTTGTTTATATTTTTTGTAATTTAGCCCCGCAAATTTTGTGCATCAGGCATGTACAGGAAAGGAGAGGTGACCGAGTGGCTGAAGGTGCTCGCCTGGAAAGCGGGTGTACGCCAAAAGCGTACCGCGGGTTCGAATCCCGCTCTCTCCGCAGCATAGAACAGCATTTTGTTCTTATATTTTTGACTCGAAACAGATACGTTAAAACAATTTAAATCATTAAACATCAATTCTTTTCAATCATGAAAAAATTAATCGCCTTTTTGTCAGTTGCAGTACTGCTGTCAATCGGACTTAACAAGACAGTTCTTGCACAGGTGGACGAGACTAACGACCCTGCACAGCAAGAAATGGTAGCAGAAACCGGCTCGGATGTAACAGCTACTGCAAGCAGCGTTGCTGAAGAAGCTCCTGCCGTTCTCGTTGAAGACGAAGAACCTGTAAAACAAACATTCCACCAGGTGTTAAAAGAAAAATTTATCGAAGGTGGTGCCGGATTTATGGCTATCGTACTTTTATGTCTTATCTTCGGTTTAGCACTCTCAATTGAAAGAATCATTTACCTGAACCTTTCCACAACCAACACAACAAAACTTCTTAACAAAGTTGAAAATGCTATCGAAAGCGAAGGCGTTGAAGCAGCTAAAGAAGTATGTAAAAACACCCGCGGTCCTGTTGCCGGTATTTTCTATCAGGGACTTGATAAATACGACGAAGGTATTGATATGGTTGAAAAGTCAATCATCTCTTACGGTGGCGTTCTCACCGGCCGTCTTGAAAAAGGCCTCTCATGGATTTCACTTTTCATCTCACTGGCACCAAACCTTGGTTTCATGGGTACTGTAATCGGTATGATCGCAGCCTTTGATAATATTGCTGTTGTAGGTGATATCTCTCCTGCAGTTGTTGCTGACGGTATTAAAGTGGCCCTTCTTACTACTGTATTTGGTCTTATTACTGCCGTTATCCTTCAGATTTTCTACAACTACTGTGTAGCAAAAATCGATGCTCTTGTTAATGACATGGAAGATTCTACTATCTCTCTCATTGACATGCTTTCTAAAAACAAATAATCAGAAGAGGATAATTCATCATGAATAAAACAATTCATACAATATTCAGAATCATCTCCATCATCTTTATCGTACTGGGTGTGGTATTCATTGCCATGGTATGGATTAAAGGTGACAAGACACTTGAAGGAGATGTCGCGTTACAGGACAAGATCCTGAGCCCATTTATCACAATGACGCTCATTGAACTTGGACTGTGTGCGCTTCTGGCTATTTTCTTTCCCCTGGCCTTTGCAGGTCAGAATGGAAAAGGCCTGATAAAAGGACTGATCTTTATTGCAATACTCGCTGTTGTAGCGCTGATCTCATACTTCGCACTTGCAGGAAATGCTTTCTTACCGGAAGACCTGCAGCGCCTTGAAGTTACTGCTGAGGTTTCACGTTTGGTAGGAGCTGCTATTTATTTCACCTATTTCCTGGGTGGTGCAGCTGTTCTTGCTATTCTTTACTCCGGTACAGCAAGCTTGTTTAAAAAATAATACATTATGGCTAAAAATATCACGGAAATAAATGCAAGTTCGATGGCGGATATCGCCTTCCTGCTCCTGATCTTTTTCCTTGTAACCACTACAATGGATATTGATACAGGTATTGCCAGGAAACTGCCACCGCCACTGCCCGAGAATGTTGATCCGCCAGATGTTAATGACAGAAATATCTTTACCGTGCTTGTGAGTAAATCCGACCGCATTATGATCGATGGAAAACCCGGTGATGTCCGGAATCTCAAAGATCTGGCTAAAGAATTTCTCTCTAACCCCGCAAACCGCGCTGACCTTCCTGAAAAAGAACTGAAACAAATCGATTACCTCGGTGATGTTTTCGTCTCTAAAGGAATTATTTCGCTGAAAAATGACCGGGGCACATCTTACGACATGTATATACAGGTACAGGACGCCCTTACCGCTGCTGTGAACGAATTACGTAACGAACTGTCTATCGATAAATTTGGTATGAAATTCGAAGACCTCTCCAATGAGGACTATATCTCAGCAATTAAGAGTGCTGTGCCCGTATCTATCTCTGAAGCAGAACCTGAAAATATAGGAGACAAATAATATGGGACGTTTTGGAACTAAAAAACAAAAAGGTACTCCGGCAATTTCGACTTCTTCACTGCCTGACATTATCTTCATGCTCCTGTTCTTTTTTATGGTAGCTACTACCATGAGAGAAACAACACCTCTCGTTAAGGTGTCAGCACCCGAAGCTTTTGAAGTGCAGAAACTGGAAAAGAAATCCCTGGTGAGCTATATCCAGATAGGCCCTCCGACCAATAAAAAACTTGGTACCGAATCGCGTATCCAGCTTAATGATCGTATTGCCTCTGTGGATGAAGTACAGGATTTTATTATCGCTGAAAGAGAATCACGTGACGAAATCGACCGTAAATTCCTCACCACTTCACTGAAAGTTGATAAGGAAGTTAAAATGGGTATCGTTACAGATGTAAAACAGGAACTCCGCCAAATCGGAGCCTTCAAGATTAACTACTCTACACGAAAAGGCGTTAAAAAATAATATTGTAATCGCTTAAGTGATTTCTAAAGGCTGTTCTTGTTAAGGACAGCCTTTTTTGCTGTTTTCGGATACGCACCTTTTGAACTCTCAGTCCAGATACGCACGGCGGTGCGTATCTACTGACAAACCGATTTCCGGGCATTTAAAACCGTATTTGTCGCCAAACCAATAACCAGTAAACAGTTAATGCTATTTTCATTATCTTTGATGCAAAAGCTTTCAATAATGAATAACAAAGAGTTTGATGAATTTATTAAAATTAAAATTCAGGATTTAGTGGATCGTATCATGGAGAAAGAAAAGCTCTCATTCGAAAACGCTTTAAACTTCTTATATAAATCCAAAACATACGAAGTGCTATTAGACGAGAGCAGCAAGCTATGGCACCTTAGTACTGAAAAGCTTTTTCTGATATTGACTGATGAAAAACAAAACTCTAAAGTTAATTTCCCCGATTATGTCTGAACGTTTTAAAAAACTTAATCCCATAGAAAGCTTCCAGTTATTCTGCCTCGAAAGCTACCGAAGTACACATGGAATCCCGGCGATACAGGCTTTCAATGAATTTAAAAAAAACAACGTATTTTCATTTTTACAATCAGGTTATGACGTTCTTCATACTCAAAGCCTGAAATACATTATCTCAGAAATTGATCAATTGATACACAAACAAAATGCTACTTTACCACGGAAGCACAGAAATAATCAGGAAGCCTAGACTTCTCGAAGTACAACGCCTGCTGGATTTCGGAAAAGGTTTTTATACCACAAAAAATAAAAATCAGGCTGAACGCTGGGCCAAAATAAAACAAAAAAGAAACAGCACCACCAATCAACCCTTTGTCTCTGTATATCAATTCAGTATACCGAAACGATGTAAACTCACTATTAAAGAGTTTACTTCTGCCAATGAAGAATGGCTTGACTTCATTGTGAAAAACCGCAGCGAAGATTATTCTCATGGATACCATATTGTAATCGGTCCTGTTGCAAACGATACGCTTTATCAAACCCTAAGCCTTTATGAAGCAGGGATCTTAACAAAACCTGAAACGATTTCACGACTTAAAATCCATCCATTATACAATCAGGTATCCTTTCATTCAGAGACAGCGATAGAACTTTTGCAATACCAGGAATCATATGAGGTGCCTGACGCCCAAGGCGATTGACCCGGTAGAGTCGCACTGGTTTTTTAATACCAGATACGCACGGCGGTGCGTATCTACTGACAAACCTTATTCATTTTTCGAAGGATGATGAAAAGTCCGGTCACCAGGAGCAATGAAACAATCACCACCAGACCGGAGTCACTGCTGCCAAATTGTTCTGCTGAAGCATCGATGCCCTGACGACGATAATACCACTCAGCAGTAACAGCTGTGCCGTTATTGATAAAATGAATGATTATCGGAACCCATAAACTGCGACTGTACCAAAACAGATAGCCGAACAGCAGCCCCAGAAACAAGCGCGGTATAAACCCGTAAAACTGCAGGTGCATGGCGCTGAAAAGAATGGATGTGATAAATATTACCACATGGATATTTCGCACCCATTTTTGAAAAATACGAAACAAAACACCCCTGAAAACCAACTCCTCTCCTATGGCAGGAATCAGAGCTATCATAAACAGGTTTAAAATAAGCCCGCCAATACTGGTATCACCGAAAAACACTTCAGTCAGCCCTGCTGCGCTGTCCTCCATTTTTCGCAATGCAGACTCAAGACCCGACAAGGCATTGGGTAAATCCATGGCTTCATTCCAGGTCATCAGCACATTGGTAAAGGGCAATGCGGAAAACAAAATCAGCGTTCCGGCAAGGATATTAAAAAAGCTGAAACGCTTTAACCCCATGGTTGTACTGTCGTAGCGGCTCATAAACAAAGCCATATACAGCAATGAAGGCACCGTGAAGGTTCCCAGGTGGTTAACAATCTGATAAAACTTCAGAAATGATGCATTCTCCCCCGTAGCAACCATAGCAGAGCCATCAAGAATACCGGCAAGAGATAATCCATACAACGGAACCGCCAGAAGTCCACCCAACAGATTAAACGCAATGCCACAAATAAAAATGGTTAACAGATATAGCAGGAATTCCCGCCCCGGATGGCCCTCAGCAGTGATACTTCGTAGATTCATGAAAAGGATGTTTTGTACCTTTGCAAAGTTAGAAAAAAGCCTGTACGCATCACGGCATGAAGAAACAGTAATACAATATGAATATTGGAGCCATAACATTTGAAAAACCACCGGTAATACTGGCACCTCTGGAAGATATTACAGATCTCCCGTTTCGACTTCTCTGCAAGGAGCAGGGCGCAGATATGGTGTACACCGAGTTTATCTCCTCCGAAGGACTGATCAGGGATGCAGTGAAAAGCACCGTGAAAATGGATCTCGAAGAAGCAGAACGACCCGTGGGGATTCAGATCTTTGGCCACGACACCGACTCCATGCGCCGGGCAGCACAGATGGCAGCAATGGCAAAACCCGATCTCATCGATATCAACTTCGGATGCCCGGTGAAGAAGGTAGTAAACAAAGGTGCCGGCTCAGGGATACTGAAAGATATCCCCAGGATGATCGCTATCACAAAGGCCGTTGTGGAGGCGGTGGATATTCCGGTAACGGTAAAAACACGCCTGGGCTGGGACGAGAACAGCAAACCCATTGTGGAGGTGGCAGAGCAACTGCAGGATGTGGGTATTCAGGCACTTACAATACACGGAAGAACACGCTCACAACTTTATCGTGGCTCCGCCGACTGGACACTCATCGGCGAGGTGAAGAAAAACCCACGGATGAAGATTCCCATCATCGGAAATGGCGATATCACCAGCGGAGCCATCGCCAAAGAGATGCTGGAGCGCTATGGAGTAGATGGTATTATGATTGGCCGTGCAGCCATCGGGTACCCGTGGATCTTTGCTGAGGTTAAGCATTATCTGGAAACAGCTGAGACATTGCCACCACCAACCATTGAAGAGCGCGTACGGGTTTGTAAAACGCATCTTGAAGATGAGATCAAACGCAAGGGAGAACGAAAAGGTGTCATAGAAATGCGGAAAACCTACGGCCATTATTTTAAAGGCGTATCGCACTTCAAACCCTTTAGGATAGAACTGGTGAATGCGACTACATCGGAAGAGATTTATGGGATTTTGGGGCGGATACCTGAAGCGGGGCTGGAATTGGTGGAGTTATCGTAACAGCGCTTACGGTAATGACGATTACGATAATTAATCCACTTTGTGGCTCTGTGCCTTCTTCCTGGAACTTTGTGTAATAGCTACTTTACCTCGCCCAGTCGATATCCGGCGTAAGATGAAGCACCTCAAAACCCAATGCTTTCGCT
>CAZQNY010000005.1:0-61259 GCA_964594665.1 uncultured Bacteroidales bacterium | reverse complement strand
TATTTCGACGCCTATCGGATCGATCATATCCTCGGGTTCTTTCGCATCTGGGAGATCCCTATCGATTCAACACAGGGATTGATGGGCTATTTTAACCCTGCCATGCCACTCACCCGACAAGAGCTGCACGAACGTGGCCTCGATCTTGACGATGATCGCTTCCTTAAACCGTATATCCATCAATGGTACCTCGGCAATGTCTTTGGCGAATATACCGAGGATGTTATAAATAAGTTCCTGGAACCGGTTGAATGGGAGGTTTATCGTTTAAAAAAGGAATATGATACGCAGCAGAAAATTTCAGAACATTTCAAACGAAGCTTTGAAAGCGAGCAGCTGGACGAGAAGTGGACCCGCATCCGCGACGGGTTGCTAAGCCTCTGTGCCGAGGTACTCTTTATCAGAGATCCTCACTCAAAAGTGGCTGCCTTTCATCCACGTATTTCGCTGCACTACACCTACAGCTATCAGGCTCTCGATGACTACCGCAAAGAGGTTATCAACCGCATCTACACGGACTATTTCTACCACCGCCACGATGGTTTCTGGCGTGAACGTGCCATGCAACAGCTGCCGGCACTGGTGAATGCCACCAACATGCTGGTTTGTGGTGAAGATCTGGGTATGGTTCCTGCCAGTGTTCCCGGGGTAATGGATGAGCTTGGAATCCTGAGCCTGGAGATTCAGCGCATGCCAAAAGATCCGGAAAAAGACTTTGGACATCCTTCAGATTACCCTTATCGTTCAGTGGCCAGTCCGTCAACCCACGATATGTCTACAATACGTGGCTGGTGGGAAGAAGATCGTGGTAAGACACAACGATTCTTCAATACCATCCTGGGAAATTATGGCGCTGCACCCTATTTCTGTGAACCGTGGGTTGCCAGGGAAATTATAATCCAGCACCTCTACTCACCTGCCCTGCTGGCTATCTTCCCCATGCAGGATATACTCTCCATGGATGGCACAATCCGGTGGGAGAAAACCCAGGAGGAACGAATCAACGTACCAAGTAACCCTACACACCTTTGGCGCTACCGCATGAGACAAAAAGTTGAAGATTTACTTCAGGCGGATGGTTTCAATGAAGAATTGAAGGAGATGCTGTTGAGTGCCGGGAGATAATATTTTTACTCCTGTTTTCACTTAATGTTTGTATATACGAACAAAAACAGTACATTTTGTTCGTATATACAAACATTATGTAATCCGGAAATCGCAATTAGTAGTTCTATTCCAAACAATGCTTATCTTTGATAAGAATTTGAGAATGGAGTCCTATGGAGACAAACGAAGATAATCTGGATATTAGATGGCATCAACGATTCAGCAACTTTAACAAAGCCTTGAAAAAGCTTTCTGAGGCTGTTGAATATATTTATAATGAGCTTCTGGATGATCTCAAAGCAAATGATTTTGAAGCTATTGGTATAGAAAGTGAAATTATCATTGAAGGGCTGATTCAACGATTTGAATACACTCATGAGCTCGCATGGAACGTGATGAAAGATTTTGCTCATTTCCAGGGCAGTAATAATATCTCCGGATCACGTGATGCTACACGCTGGGCTTTTAGTGTAGGATTATTATCTAATGGAAAGACATGGATGGATATGATAAACAGCAGAAATAAAACTTCACACACATACAATAAAGAGACTGCAAAAGATATCTATATTAATATTATCGAAAACTACTTCCCTGAATTTTGTGAATTTCAAAAAGTAATGGAAGAGAAACGAAGTGGATCACAAACTAATATTTTTTAGCATGAGATTTGGGCTGGAAGAGTCTGTAATAAAAAAAATTTGTGATGTTTTCTCAAAAAATGAAAACATTTCAAAAGCAATTATATATGGTTCCAGGGCAAAAGGAAATTTCCGCAACAACTCAGATATAGACATAACACTTAAGGGGGAACATTTAACAACTAATGATCTGTTATCGCTAGAAACCGCGCTTGACGATCTTTTACTACCCTGGTACATTGATCTCTCTATTTTTCACCATATTGGAAATCCAGAATTAAGAGATCATATCAATAGGGTTGGACAAGTTGTTTTTCCTTGATTTTCTCAGAATTATCTTACCTTTATGGGCTCATATGAAATATTATATTAATAACCCATAAATTCAACTCATTATGACTTATATCAATGAATACATCGAGGCCAATAAAGATCGCTTCCTCGACGAACTCTTTGGTCTGATCCGCATCCCTTCAATCAGCTCGCAGTCGGAGCACAAGCCCGATATGTACAAAGCCGCTGAATACTGGAAAAAAATGATGCTTGAAGCAGGTGCTGACAAAGCAGAGGTGATGGAAACAGAAGGTAATCCTGTTACCTATGGTGAAAAAATTATCGATCCTGCTCTCCCTACAGTTCTCGTTTATGGACACATGGACGTAATGCCGGTTGACCCCATCGACCTGTGGAATACTGAGCCTTTTGAGCCTGTTGTAAAAGATGGTAAGATCTGGGCACGTGGTGCTGATGATGATAAAGGCCAGGCTTTCATGCACGCCAAAGCATTTGAAATCCTTGTAAAAACTGATAACCTCCCATGTAACGTTAAGTTCATGATCGAAGGTGAAGAAGAAGTTGGTTCTCCAAGCCTTTATAAGTTCTGTGAAGATAACAAAGAGCTCCTGAAATCAGACGTAATCCTGGTTTCAGATACAGGAATGATCGCTCCTGATATTCCTTCTATTACAACCGGGCTTCGTGGTCTTGCATACTGGCAGGTAGAAGTAAAAGGCCCTAACCGCGACCTCCACTCAGGTCTGTTTGGTGGCGCTGTTGCAAACCCGATCAATGTACTCTGTGACCTCATCTCTCAGATGACTGACGAGAACAACCATATCACCATACCAGGGTTCTACGATGATGTTCTGTTTGTCACTGATGAAGAGCGTAAGCTTATGGCCGAGGCACCATTCAGCGAAGAGGAATACAAAAAAGCTATTGATGTGGAAGAGCTTCAGGGTGAAACCGGCTTTAGTACCAATGAGCGCACGGGTATTCGCCCTTCTTTCGACGTTTGTGGTATCTGGGGTGGTTATACCGGCGAAGGTGCCAAGACGGTACTTCCTTCAACAGCATACGCCAAAATCTCTACCCGTCTGGTTCCCGATCAGAATCACGAGAAGATTGCTGATATGTTCAAGAAACACTTTGAGTCTATCGCTCCCAGGAGCGTGAAGGTAGAGGTAACACCTCTCCACGGAGGCCAGGCGTATGTATGTCCTATCGACCTTCCTGCATACCGTGCAGCGGAAAAAGCCTATACCGATACCTTTGGTAAGCGCCCAATCCCTGTTCGCAGTGGTGGATCTATTCCTATCATCGCCGGTTTCAACGATATTCTTGAAACAAAATCAGTACTGATGGGCTTTGGTCTTGAGTCGGATGCTATCCACTCACCAAACGAGAACTACCCACTCTTTAACTTCTACAAAGGCATTGAAACGATTGCACATTTCTATGCACATTTTGTTGAGGAGATGAAATAGTAAACATTTCTTTTACAGAAAAGATAAAAGAAACCCCGGGCGAAGCTATCGACCGGGGTTTTATATTTAAGGTATTTTTTTTGAATTATTCCCATGTAGCGCTCACAGCGGAAACATCAGCTTTCACTTTTTTCACCAAACCCTGCAAAACTTTTCCGGGACCTACTTCAATAAATTCGTTGGCACCGTCAGCAATCATATTCTGAACCGTTTGGGTCCAGCGCACGGGGCTGGTAAGCTGTGCTATAAGGTTACTCTTAATCACATCAGGATTTTTTACCGGCTGGGCATTAACATTCTGATAAATCGGACAAACGGGATCTTTAAAGATTGCTTTTTGAATTGCTTTCTCCAGTTCTACTTTAGCAGGATCCATAAGAGGAGAATGAAAAGCACCGCCAACCTTCAGTGGTAATACACGACCACCTTCAGCCTTAAGTTTTTCTCCTGCAGCCTCAATACCCTCCATACTTCCGGAGATAACTACCTGCCCGGGGCAGTTGTAATTTGCAGCTACAACAATTAATTCAGAAGGTATGGAGCGCAAAATTTCCTCCACATCCTTATCTTTCATTTTTAATACTGCTGCCATGGTGGAAGGGTTTTTCTCGCAGGCCATCTGCATAAGCTCAGCGCGGCGGGAAACGAGTTTTAATCCTTCTTCAAAAGCCACGGCATTGGCAGCTACAAGAGCGGAAAACTCACCCAGCGAGTGACCGGCAACCATATCAGGGCGGAAATTATCGCTTCCCATAACCTTTGAAAGGATTACAGAATGTAAAAATATGGCAGGCTGCGTAACACGCGTTTGCTTAAGGTCATCCTCACTACCTTCAAACATGATGTCAGTGATTTTAAAACCTAAAACATGGTTTGCCTTGGAAAACAGATCCCGGGCAATAGAGCTGGCATCATAAAGATCTTTTCCCATTCCTGAATACTGCGCTCCCTGTCCGGGAAAAACAAATGCTTTCATTGTTATAATCTTAAATTTATCGAAACAGATATACTGTCTTTTAACAACTTAAATGGCTGCAACTATTTTCTGTTACCAAAAAAGCGCAGCAAAAATAAAAATAAATTAATAAAATCAAGGTACAGTGTTAATGCACCCATGACCGCAAGTTTGTTATAGGTCTCGCCACCACTACCTGCCGTTTCACCTAAACGTTTGATTTTCTGAACATCCCATGCAGTAAGGCCGGTAAAAACAATTACTCCTGCAATGCTGATAAAATAATCAAATGCAGCACTTTTCAGGAAAAAATTCACCACCGTAGCCACGATAATGCCGATTAATCCCATAACCATCAGAGAACCAAAGCGGGTAAGATCCATTTTAGTGGTATATCCCAGTACGGCCATTATGCCAAACATCAGCGCGGTAATAGCAAAAGTTTTAAATATCGAGGCGGTGGTATAAGCCATAAAAATAAAGCTGAAACTCACACCATTAATAACAGAATAGAGGCCAAAAAGAAGGGCGAGAGTCGCTGCCGGAAGCCGCTGAAAGCCCAGCGACATTATTAGCACAAATGCCAGAGGGGCAAACATAACGGCTATTCCAAGCCCCGAAATACCCTGTTCATTTACCAACAATGCTGTCATTGAAGGAGAAGCGGCAAAATACCATGCAACAACGGCGGTAAGGCCGATTCCCAGTGCCATCAGCACAAAAACACGTCGTAAAAGTGAATTTATAACTGCAGTACCAGTACTATTAAGTGATACGGATTCCTGAATATTCATTGTTTATCAATATTATTGAAAATCATCAAGGGTTGATAACCCTAAAGATACTTGTAAAAAAAATGCACTCTAGTGCAATTTAGTCCCAATAAGATGAATAAATTCCTCTCGGGTTGCCTCGCGCAGGAAAGCACCAGTAAAATCAGAGGTTGTTGTTACAGAATTTTGTTTTTGAACACCACGCATAGACATACACATGTGCTGAGCTTCAATAACCACGGCCACTCCAAGGGGGTTAAGCGTTTTTACAATACAATCCTTTATCTGTGTTGTAAGTCGTTCCTGAACCTGTAATCTGCGGGCAAAGGCATCCACAACACGGGGTATTTTACTGAGCCCGACAATATAACCATTGGGGATATAAGCAACATGTGCTTTACCAACAAAAGGTATCATATGATGCTCACACAATGAATAGATTTCAATATCCTTTACAAGAACCATTTGGCGGTAATCTTCTTTAAAGCGCGCAGAGAGCAGAATTTCCTGAGGCTTTAATCCGTAACCATGTGTAAGAAACTGCATTGCTTTGGCCACACGTTCAGGAGTTTTCACCAGGCCCTCACGCTGAGGATCTTCACCGATAAGCTTCAGGATCTCATGATAATGGACTGCCATTTGATTAACAACATCCATATTATAACAGTCAATTTTTTCATAACTGTCGCTGTCGAGGCAGTTATCTCTGAGCATACTTTCCTTTATCTCTTTCATACTAATTCTCCAAAATATTCAACATAATTATTTTCTGTTTCCACAAGCTTAACGCAATGCAGTGTGGCACCAATATCCTTAACAAGAGGTGCCAGCTGATTCCAGATGGCAATGGCGATATTCTCGGAAGATATAATAGTATCTTTCAGGAAGTCCACTTCCACATTCAGGTTTTTATGATCCAGTTTTTCAATAACCTCCTCCTTAATAATGCGGCTCAGATCTTTAAGGTTCACCAAAAATCCCGTTTCAGGATCCATTGGTCCTTTTACTGTAACGAATAGCGTATAATTATGGCCATGCCAGTGGGGGTTGGAACATTTCCCAAAGACCTCCAGGTTTTTTTCGTCACTCCAATCGGCGCGAAACAACCGATGAGCGCCATTAAAACGCTCCCGGCGAGTAATATAAATTATTTGAGGCATAAGGATTGGTATTTTACACGCTGCAAAGACTGCTACCCTGCAGCGTTAATTCGGGAGTCATTTTTTTCTTTTAAGGCTGCTCCATCACCCATTTTACAATTCCCGGTAAAAACTGCTCCCGGTTCAATTGCTAATTTATCAACAACGATATCGCCATAAAGTTGAGCGGTACTCTTTAATGTTAATAAACCCGCTACATTCATTGAAGCTTTCAATGTACCCTGAACTTCTGCATTGCTGCAAATAACAGTTCCGTCTACCTCACCGGTTTTACCTATTATGAGCTTGCCTTTACACTGCAACGTTCCTGACAATTTTCCATCTATACGGATATTACCATTCGTAGTAACATCTCCTTTAATTGCTGTGCCACTCTGAATCAGATTTGCAGAGGTTGTATCCATTTCTGGTGTCTTCGCCATAATTGGTCTTTTTAAACGCAAAAAACAAAGATATTGTTTTTTATGCGATATATCATCTTTTACTCTTCTATATATTCTTTATTATAAAACATAAGATAGGCATCTATATTCTTATTTTTATAAAAAACAGGATAATTACCGGAGCCAATGATAAATTGATAATAATCTTCTGGCGCCAGCTGAGAGAATACATATTGATTTGATGAGATATCTGACATATAATCCTGAGCCTCAGAAGCATTATTAAAACTACTAATAGTAATCATTTGCATTTTATCTTTCAGAATTACAGAGCTTACAGATAGCTTTGACAGCCCCTGATATTTACTATTGTAATCAGAAACCTTAACCTTTGTGGCATTAACATTTACTTTGGTACCATCCACAATAAGGACATAAAAGTGCTGCTGGTCAGGAGTATATTTATATTGTTCCATAAGATTCTTCATCTCTTCAGAAACCTGATCTTCTTCATTGTCTGCTGTTTCCTGTTCCAAATCAGGATTAAACATCTGGATAAGGATATTTTGCGCCAGAGGCGTCACTTCGCTATTGGGATAAACAGTAACAATTTCCTGCAGGTTTTTCACCAGGCTGTCCTGTTGTTGTTTTGCACCAAAGGAAAGAGCGCGCAGGTATTTAAACTTAGGCGTAAAAGCATCTTCATCAAAATTATTAATGCCTTCGTCGGTATAAATTAATACCAGGTTATGCATTCCGTCTTCATATGCCATATAGGTTTCCCTGTAAAGCGATGCCTTTCGGTTAAGTGTTTCCAGCAGTGTTTTATTATACTCCGGATCACGGATAATTTTCGCATAATCCGTATCAGGAAACTCATTAAGTATGCGCGATTTATAATACTCTTCCCTTTCCGCATTCCCGAGGTCACCATTTTGTTTGTACAACATATATAACGACAAGAGCATATTATCACTTTCCGGGTAGCGTTCAATAAGATTTTCAAAACACACAATAGAGGCTTCCAGATCGCCCAGGCCTTCGTAATAGATAAACCCGGCATTAAAGAGAGCACTTTCAATTTTCTCATTTGAAACTTTCATCTGTTCCTCTGTCAGGGGAATATCCTGGAGGTAGGTTTGCGGGTCTTTGGGATCCACCGATCGCTTGATAGTATCCGCCGCAGCCAGGCTGTCGGCAGCCATTCCCTCTTCATCAGAGAAATCTCCAAAATCCACCACTACCTTATTCGAAAGCCTCCACAAATCTTCAAGTTTACGGTCTCCCCAGCGTTTTTCAAAGTCCGCCATACCGAAGCTTACTGTTTGCGGATTATAAAAATACCATTTCGCGCCTCCCATACCGGGCATATTTTGCATTTGCCGGTTTTGCATCTGATTCATACGTGCCTGCATAAGCTGCTGCTGTTTGCGGCGTTCCGCTTCTTTCTTTCGGCGCTCCTCAGCCTCTATTTTCTTTATCAACGCCTTGATGATTTCCATTCTTTCACCCTCCTCAAGACTAGCCAGATGCTGAAGGCTGTCCTGACGCTGTACCTCTGTAAGGTTGGTTACCAAATCAGTAAGTGTGCCTGTCTTTTTACGTAATTTGGCAAGATTAGGGTAATCGTCTGGGATCGACTGCATAGCGGTATCGTAGTATGACTGCGCCATTTCATAATTATTGCGGTAAAAATAGATATCCGCAAGCTCAAGTGCTGACTTGGAGAGCTGATAATTATTATCCTCACTGGATGCCACCGAGCTGGAAAGATTCTTCATCAGTAAAGTAGTATCCCTGTCGCGGCGGGCAATTTCTGCCAGCGCATAATATATCTGGTCCCGGTACTCTACGTTTTTCTCGTCTTCCAGTAACTTGTTAAGTTGCTTGAGCACCATGGACTTATTACCACTTGCAGCATCATACGACTGTGCAAGGCTGATGCGGGCATTAAAAGTCATCTCATACCCGGGGTTTTTCCTTATAACCTTTGAAAAATATTCTGTTGCTGCTTCCAGGTCACCTTCCTGTTGATAAATCTGTGCCAGGATATACATCAATCGTGTACGAAGCTTTTTATTTCTATTGAAGATAATTCCGTTTTCCAGATGTTTTCTGGCCTCAGAGTAGCGCTCCTGCATAAGGTAAAACTCAGCATACACTAAGGGAAACAGGCGAACAACATCTATAGGAACCGTATGTTGATCGATTTTGGGCTGCATGGTTTCCAGGATGGTAAGTGATTTTTCAAACTCCCCCATCTGATTATAGGCACGTGCCATCCATAGCTGTGCCTCAGCACCCATGGCTTTATTGTAATTCTTTGTAATAAATTCAAAAGTACGCCGGGCTTTCAGGTACTCCTTTTTATAAAAATACGACTGACCAATTAGCAAATAACAATCATCAATCCATTTTACCTTCTCCTCTTTATCAAAAATCATAGAGTGACGCTGGATCATGATTCCGGCTTTTTCAATGGCCTTATCCATGTATGGAGCCAGTGAGGCAGCTTCCTGTTTATTTCCATAATAAACTACTGGTAGCACAAAAGCATAGTTGTCCTGCCCGTTATATTCCAGTTCCCTGACGCCCTGCCGGAAACTCTCACGACCATTCCAGTACCCGTTATAATGGGTGTTCAGATTATGAAATGCACGACGAAACGCCGTGTTCTTTTTTGTACTGCAGGATGACATTACCAATACAACCATCAGTAGTACTGATACAATTCGCGCCTGGTGGAGATATTCTTTCTTATTCAAGGTATAATTATCTGTTTCTTATAGATTAACTACTTCCCTGCAAAAATATTTTATTTTTTCGAATTCATTGCACGAAATCCTTTTTCCTGGCAGGTCGAAATATTACTTATGTGTGAATCAGTGGATTTTTACGATATTTGCACAAAGATAATTATCCAATTTAAGAAAACGTTGAATAGCGTGGAGAATAGCAAAAAAAAGAAAAAACGACTTAAAAAGCTCAACGACAGATATCGGCTGGTGATGCTTAAAGAACACACCTTTGAAGAGCGGTTCTCCATGAAAATAACAGGACTCAACGTTCTGGTAGTGATTACCTTCACCATAATTATTATTGCTACCGGGACTTTTTTTCTGATCTCAAAAACAGGGCTGAAGGAATACATCCCGGGATATACAGAAGTTCAATTTAAACAAGACCTTTACCAGCTTACAGCGCGTGCTGATTCCCTGGAGCAATCCATGAAGCAAAAAGAAGCCTATCTCAATAATCTTTACATAATCCTTTCCGATAGTACTGTTATTGAAAATATTTACGGTGTTGATACGATAAACAACAAAGGCATTACATCGACAGAGAATGCAAATATTATTATAGAGAACTCGGCACAAGACAGCCTGTTAAGAGCTGAATTCGAGGAAGCTACGCGATACAATTTAAAATTCCGGCAGAGCGAGGATCTATACAATGATATCACATCAGCGGCAAATTTTCTATTCTACCAACCCGTTGAAGGCACAATGACATCACCTTTCGACCCCATAAACAAGCATTATGGTATTGATCTGGTAACCCGCGACAATGAGCCCGTACTGGCAACACTTGACGGCACGGTTATCATGAGCAACTGGACGGTGGAGACAGGTTATGTTATTGCGATTCAACACCGCCATGAGCTTATTTCGGTCTACAAACACAATGCAGTATTGTTAAAAAAGCAGGGTGATTATGTGGAAGCCGGAGAGGCAATTGCCATTGTCGGGGAATCGGGAGAGGTATCCACAGGGCCACACCTGCACTTTGAAGTTTGGTATCGCGGAAACCCTATGAACCCGGCAAAATTCTTAAATATCGCAACCCTATGAAAAAGAAACATATTGCACTCCTGGGATCGACAGGATCCATAGGGGTTCAAACCCTGGATGTAATCAGGAATAATTCCGACCAATTTGTTGCTGAAGTACTTACGGCATATAAAAATACTGCTTTACTCATTGAACAAGCCCGTGAGTTTGTGCCAAATGCTGTTGTAATAAGCGATGAGCAAGGGTATAAAACAGTCAGCGATGCTCTTTACGACCTGCCCATAAAGGTTTATGCAGGGGAAGAAGCCCTTTCTCAGGTCACGGAAATGGGAACTGTTGACATCGTTGTTACGGCAGTTGTTGGTGCCGTAGGCCTGCGCCCTACCCTGGCAGCCATTGATGCAGGAAAGCCGGTAGCCATCGCCAACAAGGAAACCCTCGTTGTTGCCGGTGAACTCGTAACATCCAGCGCCCGGAAAAAAGGCATTAACCTCTATCCTATCGATTCGGAACACTCCGCCATAGCTCAATGCCTTGCCGGTGAGCCCAACAAAATCAATAAAATATTGCTTACTGCCAGCGGGGGGCCTTTCAGAGGATTTACACATCAACAGCTCCAGAAGGTTACTCCTGAAATGGCGCTGAAGCACCCTACCTGGAATATGGGCGCAAAAATCACCATCGACAGCGCCAGCATGATGAACAAAGGCCTGGAGGTTATTGAAGCAAAGTGGCTGTTTGATGTCACTCCTGATCAAATTCAGGTTGTAGTACATCCGCAATCCATTATTCACAGCATGGTGGCTTTTGAGGATGGTAGTATCAAGGCCCAGCTGGGTGCTCCCGACATGCGCGTGCCTATACAATATGCGCTCACCTATCCCCATCGTATTAAAGCTGATTTCACAAACTTTAACATATTCGAACACCCGGAATTCACCTTTGAAAAGCCTGATCCGGATAATTTTCGTAATCTTGCCCTTGCATATGACGCACTGTTACAGGGGGGCAACACGCCCTGCGTGCTAAATGCTGCCAATGAAATCGCAGTAAGTGCATTTCTTAACCGGCAAATATCGTTTACAGGAATGTCAGACATTATTGAACATTGTCTGGACAAAATATCTTTTATTAAACATCCATCACTGGAAGATCTGCTTGTCACCGACAAAGAAACCCGCATGATGGCACACTCAGTAATTAAAAAGTAACAACATACGAATGGAAATTTTAATCAAAGTATTACAGCTGCTTCTCAGCCTTTCAATTCTTGTGGTATTTCACGAGATGGGCCACTTTCTTGCAGCAAAAGCATTTAAAGTAAGAGTTGAAAAGTTTTATCTCTTTTTTAATCCCTGGTTTTCTCTTTTTAAAATAAAACATAAAGAGACAGAATACGGTATCGGCTGGCTTCCTCTGGGAGGATATGTTAAAATTGCAGGCATGATTGATGAGTCGATGGACAAGGAGCAAATGAAAAAGCCCCCGCAACCGTGGGAGTTCAGGTCCAAACCTGCATGGCAACGATTGATTATTATGCTTGGCGGGGTAACAGTAAATGTGATCCTTGCCATGGTGATTTATATCTCTTTGCTGGCAGTGCACGGTGAAGAATACCTCCCTACTTCTGAACTAAAATACGGTATTGTTGTCGATACGCTGGGATATGAAATGGGCCTCCGTGACGGGGATAAAATACTGACCATCGATAATGTGGAAATCGAGGACTTCAATAAAATCACTGAGGCAATAATTCTTGATGAGGCAAAGACAATCCAGGTATTGCGCGATGAGAAACCTTTTGAGGTGGTCCTTCCTGAAGGCATCACATCAAAATTGCTCAAGCATGAAACCCCGTTTATGTCGTATCGGATTCCGTTTATTGTAGGTGGTTTTGCAGAGGACTCTCCGGCGAAAGAGGCAGGTCTTTTGGAAAAGGATATTATAATAGGTGTAAATGATACATATGCACCCTGGTTTGACCAGTTTAAAAAAACTATTTCAGGCTATAAAGGCGAAGAAGTAGCCTTGCAGGTAATAAGAAACAGTGACACGCTTGCGTTACCTGTTCGCGTTACTGATGCAGGAATGATTGGCGTTGCTCCCATCGGGCAGCTGGACTTTTACTTCGAACTTCATAAAAGGACCTATTCAGTATTTGAGGCCATTCCAGCAGGTATTGTCCGAACATTTAATGGTATCGGAAGCTACTGGAAGCAACTTAAATTGCTGGTACGCCCAGAAACGAAGGCCTATGAATCCATTGGAAGCTTTATAACTATTGGCAGTATTTTTCCGGGAACCTGGAACTGGCAGGTATTCTGGCGACTGACAGCATTCCTGTCGATTATGCTGGCCATTTTGAATGTATTGCCTATTCCTGCGCTCGACGGAGGGCATGTACTCTTCCTGCTGATTGAAATTATCAGTGGCAGAAAACCGGGAGAACGATTTCTGGAAATTGCGCAACTCGTAGGGATGATAATTTTATTGGGGCTGTTTGTGCTTGCTATGGGTAATGATATTATGCGATTGTTCAGATAAGAGAAATATTAAATATACATAAATCAAAACCGGGCAAGGATATACATCCTGCCCGGTTTTTTTACACACTCACACTAACTAAACAATATATTAAGATTGCTCAACTTTATCTCGCAGAGAACGAAAACCCTTCCCAAGCACCTCGCTGGAATCTGTTACCGTCATAAATGCGTCAGGGTCAATAAGGTTAATATAGTCCTGCAAAATTGCCAACTCACGACGTGTAACGACAGTGAAAATAATTCTACGATCGGCACCACTATACAAACCTTCACCTTTGAGATATGTACCCCCACGCTTGAGGTCGTTAAGGATTTTATCTTTAATTTCCTGATGCTTTTCCGAAACAATCATCAGTGATTTCTCATAAGAAATACCTTCCACAACAATATCAATTACTTTGCCGGTAACAAATATGGTAATCCAGGAATATAAGGGTATGCGCCAGTCTTTAAATACAGCCAAACCAAGTAACACTATAATAGAATCGACAATAATGATAAGCTGTCCCAGAGGCATACGTGTGTATTTGGCAAAAATCATTGCAACAATATCCGAGCCTCCGGTAGTAGCACGGGCACGGAAGATTAATCCCAGGCCGAAACCAATAAGTACACCTCCGAAAACCGAAGCCAAAAGGATATCTTCGCCAATCATTAATGGGTCTTCACCAAAAACCATGGTAAGAATATCGATAAATGCGGAGGTAAGAATAAAGCCAACAACAGTCTTTACTCCAAACCGGGGACCCAGAATACGTATTCCAAGAATCGTAAGAGGGATGTTCAATATCAAACCGAAAAGACCGATAGGAAAACCATCAGGGGCAAAGGAAAAAAGCCCTTTGGTGAGAAAGTGAACAACAATACCGATACCGTAAACACCACCCGGGACGATTTTATAGGGGGAGATGAAAAAACTGTATCCTGACGCCATTATTATTGCTCCAATAATAATTAAGGCATACGAACGAAACCACTTTTTACTAAATAATACCTCACGTGTCACAAAAGCCATAACATTGATATTTAAGCATTTACACTCAATTAAATCATTGATTCACGAAAAATGGCTGCAAAAGTAAGCTTTCTGAATTATCTGGCAATATTTCACACAAATATTTACCATAGCATAATACAGTTTAACATAATCATCACAGTAATTTCATAATAATCAGGCAGAGACCGGGAAAAAAACAGCTGCAGGATACAGAGAGCATGTACTAAACCATCGAATTCAAACGTTTTAGAATAAAAATTGCCAGAACCATTTGATAGTGGTTAATGTTCAAAAAAAATTACTATTTTAGCGACGCTTTAGAATTACCTTATGTTAACACGCATTTCAAGAGTTGTAGCAATCATTCTGTTACTGAGTATTGTAGGGCAGGCCGTGGCACAACAGGAGCCACAGTTCACCCAGCAAATGTTCAGTAAACTGCATTATAATCCGGGCTATGCCGGTATGCGCAGTGCAATATGTGCTACCGGAATAATGCGTCAACAATGGGTAGGTTTTGTTAGCCAGGGAACAGAAAACAGTTCAGGAGAAAACATTGGCCCCAAAACCTATTCTTTCTCCATTGATATGCCTGTAAAAGTACTCCATGGCGGTGCCGGGATAAACATCATGCAGGATCAAATTGGTTTCTTTAAACAAACCAACGTTGATCTGGGGTATTCCTATCACACAACCGTCGGTGTCGGTGATCTTGGCATTGGGGTTCAGGCAATGTTTTTTAACAGCATCCTGGACTTTGGCCAGTTTGATGCCATCAATTCTGAAGATCCTGTACTTATTCAACGTAATGGTGAGGAGAGCGATATGATCTTTGATGCCAACCTGGGCGTATATTATCAGGTACCCAATGAATACTGGTTTGGAATTTCCGCACAAAATATAATACAATCCACAGGTAGAAACACACTGTATCAGCTGGGAAGAACCTTTTTTCTTGCCGGCGGTTATCAGTTTAGTTTCCCCACAAGGCCTTTTATTAAAGTGGAGCCATCGTTTGTTATGAAAACAGATTTGTCAGGTGTACAGGTTGATTTCAACGGGCTTGTAAAATACCGTGACAAATTCTGGGGTGGCGTAAATTATCGCTTTGGTGACGGGCTTGGACTATTATTCGGTTTGTGGTGGAAAGATTTTAAACTTGGATACTCATACGATATTTCCACCTCAAAAGTAAGTATTGGAGGTAGTATGGGCAGCCACGAAGTAATGTTGGGCTATTGTTTTAAATTTGAATTTGACCGGGGATTACGAACACTTCGTAATACAAGGTATTTATAATCAATGCCATAAAACATAATTTTTAAGAAAGTAAAACGTTATTCTGAATAAAACAGTAAAAAATGAAAAAATTATTCTTGTATTCATTCGTTCTCATCATGCTTGCCAGCTGTAGCAACTCAGGGAATGGTGAACTCACAGGCGTGAAAAGAAATGGAGAATTCTACCAACCAGATCCCTTTGGAATGACTTATGTACCTATGGGGAGTTTTACGATGGGCGGTGGTGACCAGGATGTTCCTTATGCACGCATCAATCAGCCCCGTGTGATTACAATTTCGGCATTTTATATGGATGAAACTGAAATCACCAACAATGAATATCGTCAGTTCGTATTCTGGGTGCGTGATTCCATCGCAAGAACTCTGCTGGGAGACCTCAATCCGGAAGAGTTTCTTATTGAAGAAAACGAAGAAACAGGAGAAGTTTACGATACACCCGTACTTAACTGGGAAACAGAAATCGATTGGAACGGTGAAGAGGAAAGAGATATCCTTGAAGAGATGTATCTTCCGGAGCATGAGCGCTTCTTCCGTAAAAAAGAAATCGATACCCGTAAGCTTTTTTATGAATATTACTGGATTGACCTGCAGGCTGCTGCACGCAAAAACTATGCTGATCCCGATGCAGTAAGTAAAAACGCAGCTTTCGCAAATCGTCGTCAGGGACGCACCGACCGCTCGGTTTATGTTCGTAAAGAAACTATCAACGTGTATCCTGATACCCTTTGCTGGATCCACGATTACAGCTACTCTTACAACGAGCCTATGACAAAACGCTACTTCTGGCATCCTGCCTACGACAACTACCCTGTTGTTGGCGTGAACTGGAAACAGGCTAAAGCTTTTTGTATCTGGAGAACAGAATACCTTAACTCCTATCTGAGTAAAAACGACGAGGTTATTGTTAACGAATTCCGTCTTCCCACTGAAGCAGAATGGGAATGGGCAGCACGCGGAGGTTATGAGCTGAGCCCTTACCCATGGGGTGGCCCTTACACACGTAATGAAAATGGTTGTTTCCTTGCCAACTTCAAACCTATGCGTGGAGACTATGCCGACGACGGCGGTGCTTACACTGTGATTGTTGGCCACTATCCTTCCAACGACTTTGGCCTTTACGATATGGCCGGTAACGTTGCAGAATGGACGGAAGACGCTTACGATGAGTCAACATACAATTTTGCCTGGGATATGAACATGAGCTATACCTACAATGCCAAAGAAGACGACCCTGTGGCACTGAAGCGTAAAGTTACACGTGGTGGATCATGGAAAGATGTTCATTATTATCTTGAAGTTGCTTCCAGATCTTATGAATATCAGGATACAGCAAAATGCTATGTAGGCTTCCGTTGTGTGCAAAATTATCTCGGACGCCAAAAAGGCGACAACCCTTCAAAAGCATCGAAAGTTTACAAATAAAAATCAGAATAACGAAAAAAATCACAAACATTAATTATAGTTAAGTTATTACATTATGGGATTAAATAAGATTGTTCAGAGCAGGTTCTTCAAGAATTTTATGGCCAAGCTATATGGTATCGGTGCATCGGTTGTTATTGTAGGGGCACTGTTTAAAATTACACATATTCCCGGTGCCAACGAAATGCTTTTTGCGGGGATGTTGACCGAAGCAATTATCTTTTTCTTCTCGGCATTCGAGCCGCCACACGTTGAACCCGACTGGAGCCTGGTGTATCCTGAACTTGCAGGTATGTATGGTAAAAAATCAGACAAAAAGGGCATGCCAAAAGGTGGAGCTGTTCAAAGAGGTGGTTCTCCTACAAATGAACTCGATGAAATGCTCAAAAAAGCAAAAATCGATTCCAAGCTTATTGAAGATTTAGGAAAAGGACTTACAAACCTTAGCGAAACAACGAATGCGTTATCTGATATTTCAAAAGCTAAGGTAGCAAGTGACAAGTTTGCCAAAAGTATGGAGACAGCTTCCTCATCAGCAGATAAACTCTCTGACACCTATGTAAAAACAGCTGAAACCATGAACAAGGACCTCGCCGGAACCGAAGCCTTCCTGCAAAATGTTCAAAGTGCAGCTACTGCAGCAGGTAAACTCTCTGAAACTTATTCAAGTGCAGCCAAAGCAGTGACGTCAGAAAATAAAGCATACGATGAAACCTTCCAGAAACTAACTCAGAATCTGGCAGCACTCAATGCAGTATACGAAATGCAGCTGAAAAATTCAGATGCACAATCCAAAGTTACCGGTCAAATGGGTACAGCCATTGAAGCCTTTATGAAAAACATGAAGGAATCAATCGCTACAACTGAAAACTATAAAAAGCAGGCTGACGCACTTACGCAGAACGTGGCAGCTCTCAATACTGTTTATGGCAATATGCTTTCTGCCATGAATGTAAAAGTTAAGTAGTTACAGTTCAATTAACCCATTTAAAAACAAAATAAAGCTCATTATAAATGGCTGGATATAAAGAAACCCCACGGCAAAAGATGATCGGGATGATGTACCTGGTACTCACGGCTATGCTGGCCCTGAACGTATCAGTGGAAATCCTTGAAGCTTTTGTTATCGTGAACGACAGCGTTGAACAAACCAATAAGACGTTTGAAGATAAAATTCAAAACATCTATGCCCAGTTTGAACAACAATATATGATTAACCAGGCCAAAGTAGGTCCTTCCTGGGAAAAAGCCAAACAGGCAAATCAGCTCTCCGAGGAAATGATTACCTACATTGAAAACCTGAAAAATGATGTCACTGCGCTAACAGAGAAAAAAACCGTTGATGAAATTAAAGGTTTAAAACTCGCTGAAATTGGCAACAGAGATAGCTACGACGAACCTACAAATTTCTTCATCGGATCGTCTCCTGACGGAACCAAAGGAAAAGCAGGTGAACTAAAAAACAAAATCAATGAGTATAAAGCCAATATGATGGCTCTCTTTGATGGCAAAGAAGATATTAACATTAACCTGGGACTGGAAACTGATGGCAAATACCACGATGCCGACGGAAAACCACAAACCTGGGAAATGCATCACTTCTACCACACTATTCTTGCTGCTGATGTAACTTTCCTTAACAAACTTATTATGGATGTTCAAAATGCTGAATTCGGTGTATTGAATTATTTTTTGAACAATATCAGTGCAGAAGACTTTAAGTTTGATGATATTGATGCCAAAGTTATTCCCACAAGTAACTATATTTTCCTTAACGGAGAATATGAAGCTGAGGTACTCGTTGCTGCATACGATAGTAAACAGGCTCCTACCGTTCGTGTTATGAAAGGTGTTAGTCAGCTCACAGATGATATGTATGCAAATGCAACAGTTCTTCCCGGCGACAGCGGAAAAGTAAAACTCCGTTTCCCTGCCAACGAAGAAGGAATTCATTCCTATGCCGGTGTTATTGAAGTAAAAGGACCTTCAGGAGAAATCAACACATATCCATTTAACGATTCATACATTGTTGCCAAGCCGTCATTAACGGTAGCGCCAACAAAAATGAACGTTTTCTACAAAGGTGTTGACAACCCTGTATCTATCTCTTCACCAGGTATTGGCAGTGATATGCTTCAGGCTTCCATTAGTGTGGGAACACTGAAAATGAACGCTGAAACCGGGGAATGGATTGTTACACTCCCTGACGATGCTACAGGTACTACTACCATCAGTGTTACTGCAGAGCAGGATGGCAATATGGTTGAAATGGGAACTGCAGACTTCCGTATTAAGAGGGTTCCCAATCCGGTAGCTAAAATTGGTGGTAGTGATGGCGGTAAAATCAACAAGAACCTTCTTGTTACTGCCGGAGCAATTATTCCTCAAATGCCTGAAGATTTTGAATTTGAGTTAAACTTCGAAATCACAAAATTTGACTTCGTAGCCCGTCAGCGTAACGGTGACCTTATCACACTGCAGGGAAGCGGTAACCGCCTTTCTGAAGATATGCTCTCAAGAATCCGTAATTCACGCCGGGACGACAAAATCTGGCTGGAAAATATCTATGCCAAAGGCCCTGACGGATCCTCACGAAAACTAAATGCTATTAACCTGACAATAAAATAACCGGAGGTAATATATATGAAAAAATTTGTTGCAATAGTTACTCTTTTAAGCCTCACCATCGCCGGTGCCATGTCGCTCAATGCACAGGTAGTGAGTACTCCCCGCGATGGAGTCTACGACAAAGTTAATCTTGTTGACAAGAGACCTATTCCTTACGTTTATGTTCGCGAAGCTGATATGATCTGGTCGAAACGTGTATGGCGTGTTATTGATATGCGCGAGCGTGTAAACCAGCCTTTCTACTACCCTGAAGTACCCCAAAATAAGTGGAGAAGCCTTATGACAGTTATCATGGACGGCCTCAGAGAAGGTCAGATAACTGCCTATGATGCTTCAATGCCTACAGATGAATTTGAGGTACCCATAACCTATGAGGAAATTATGAGCCGATTGGCACGAACAGATACCATGACGCTACAGCGCAGCTATCCTCCTTACGATTACTATGATACCATTATCCATTCAGAATTTAATGCGATGGATGTAAAACGTATTCGTATAAAGGAAGACTGGTTCTTTGACAAGCAACGCTCTGTAATGGAAGCCCGTGTTCTGGGTATCTGCCCTGTTCGCGATAACCTTGATCAGGATGGCAACTTCCGTGGTTATGCTCCCACTTTCTGGATCTATTATCCTGAAGCACGCGAAACTTTTGCAAAAGCTGAAGTTTACAACCCTCAGAACGACGCCCAAAAGCTTACGTATGATGATGTTTTCTGGAAACGCATTTTCCATAGTACTGTTTACAAGGAGTCCAATCGTTTCGACCGATACATTTCTGAATATGCTACCGGAATTGACGCCCTGCTTGAATCAGAACGCATAAATAATGAAATTCATCAGTACGAACATGATTTCTGGGAATTCTAGATTTTAGTCTATTGCACACAAAAATATCATCTACCGGGAGGCACAATTGTCACTCCCGGTTTTTTTATCTTTCATTTTCCGTGCTTCTTTTCTTACTTTTGGGGGTAACAAATCACCCTTTTTTGTATTAACAAAGAAAAATGCAAAAAAACATCCTTCATACGTCCGTCGAATACCTCAAAGGTGTAGGCCCGGCACGCGCCGAACTTATGCGTAAAGAACTGGACATCGAAACCTTTGGTGATTTGATTACCTTTTATCCCTTTCGATACTCCGACCGCTCGAAAATCACTCCCATTGCGATGGTCAATTCTGATATGCCGGATGTACAGATCATGGGAAAAATCACTCATGCAGAAATCTCAGGCGCAGGAAGGTCATCACGACTGCATGCCATTGTCAGTGACGACACAGGCTCCATGGAGCTCATCTGGTTCCAGGGAATTAAGTGGGTCAAGGATATTGTTACACCTGGCAAAACAGTTGTCGCATGGGGTAAACCGGGATATTTTAAAGGTTCTGTAAATATCGCACACCCTGAGCTTGAATCCCCGCAGGAATTTAAAGCGCAAAATCGCCAACGGCTCATAGGGGTGTATCATTCCACAGAAAAACTCAAAAGCAAAGGCCTCCATTCAAAAGGAATTGCAAAACTTCAGGAAAACCTGCAAAAACTAATCCTGGGAAAAATCCAAGAAACATTACCCCTCTCGGTAATAAACTATTTCCAGTTTATTTCTCATGAAAAGGCCTTGTTGACCATCCATTTTCCCGAAGACCTGAAAGCTGTTGAAGCTGCAAAAGCAAGACTTAAATTTGAAGAGTTTTTCTTTATCCAGTTAAAAATGCAGCAGGCAAAATTCATCCGGAATATAAATGTCAAAGGTCATCGTTTTGACAAAGTCGGAAAATATTTCAACGACTTTTACCATCGGCACCTGCCTTTTGAACTAACAGGAGCACAAAAAAGAGTAATCAGAGAGATAAGATTGGATGCAGGGAGTGGCAAACAGATGAACCGACTGCTGCAGGGTGATGTGGGTTCGGGCAAAACCCTCGTTGCACTTATGGCTATGCTTTTGGCTATTGATAATGGCTTCCAGGCCGCTATTATGGCGCCAACAGAAATCCTTGCATCTCAGCACTTTAAAACAATCTCCTCCATGACCGAAGGGCTTGGCATCTCTGTATTATTGCTTACAGGCTCTACAAAATCATCGAAAAGAAAAGATATCCACAACGAATTACAGACCGGCAGAGGAGACATTATCATCGGAACCCATGCACTGATAGAAAAAAATGTAAAATTCTATAACCTCGGGCTCGTAGTCATTGACGAGCAACACCGGTTTGGTGTGGAACAGCGGGCAAAACTATGGGCAAAAAACATTGTTCCACCACATATTCTTGTAATGACAGCGACACCCATTCCCCGAACCCTTGCTATGTCGCTTTACGGCGATCTGGATTATTCTGTCATTGATGAAATGCCTCCCGGAAGAAAGACCATTATCACAAAACATTTTCTCGACAGAGACAGGTTTCGCATAAACCGTTTTCTTAAACAACAAATCGATAGCGGACGCCAGGTATACATAGTTTATCCCTTAATAGAGGAATCGAAAAAAAGCGATCTCAAAGACCTTATGGATGGTTTTGATACTGTTAGCAGGGAATTCCAGATGCCAACCTACCAGGTAAGTATTGTTCACGGGCGCATGCCGGCCAAAGACAAAGCCTTTGAGATGGATCGTTTTGTAAAAGGACAAACGCATATTCTGGTATCTACAACGGTTATCGAAGTGGGGGTTGATGTGCCCAATGCCACAGTGATGGTGATTGAAAATGCTGAACGTTTCGGGCTCTCTCAGCTGCATCAGCTGAGGGGTCGTGTAGGGCGTGGTGGAGAGCAATCCTATTGCCTGTTAATAACCAAAGATGAAATATCACAGGATGCCGGAAAACGGATCAATACCATGATACAAACCAGCGATGGTTTCCGTATTGCCAAAGCAGATCTTGAGCTTCGCGGCCCCGGTGATATTCAGGGAACCCGACAAAGTGGCATTGAAAATCTTAAGCTGGCTTCCATCACCGCCGATGAACCTATTTTAAAATATGCCCATGCCGTGGCAGCGAAGATAATTTCTAACGACCCCCACCTGAAAGATCCAAAAAATGCCCCTCTGGTAAAATATCTTGATTACCTGAACCAAACAGGTAACCTCTGGAGCAGGATCAGTTAAAATAAAATCGTAATTTTGCGCTTTTGAAAATTATATTACTATGAAAATTTCTTATAACTGGCTCAAGAATTATATCAACACCGACCTGGAACCTGAAAAGATGTCAGAGTTACTTACTGACTGCGGACTGGAAGTAGAAGGACTTGAAAAGACAGAATCGGTAAAAGGGGGACTGGAAGGTATTGTGATCGGGAAAATACTTTCATGCGAAAAACACCCTAATGCAGATAAACTTAGTGTTACAACCGTTGATGTGGGTGCTGATCAGCCCGTGCAAATTGTTTGTGGTGCGCCTAATGTCGCCAGCGGACAAACCGTTCCTGTTGCCACCATTGGTGCAGTGCTCTATTCCGGTGATACATCCTTTGCCATTAAGAAATCCAAACTCCGCGGAGTCGCCTCTGAAGGAATGATCTGTGCTGAAGATGAACTGGGACTGGGAACCTCACACGATGGCATTATGGTTCTTGATGATGGCATCGACGCAGGAACACCGGCAAAACAATGCTTTGACATTAAAGAAGATTATATCTTTGAAATAGGCCTTACACCCAACCGCTCAGATGCTACATCACATATTGGCGTTGCCCGCGATGTAAAAGCCGTTCTCGACAGGTATGCTTTTGAAAATAATCAAGAAGATGCTGCGCTTCTCATCCCTGACATATCAACCTTCGCTGCCGACAATAATGATTTACCTGTTGATATTTTTATTGAAGATGAAAATGCCTGCAGAAGATATGTTGGCATAACCGTTTCTGACATCTCTGTTGAAGAGTCACCACAATGGATGAAAGATTATCTTAATGCTGTAGGGTTGCGGCCCATAAACAACCTGGTGGATATCAGTAACTTTGTAATGATGGAAACAGGGCAGCCTTTACATTTCTTTGATGCTGATAAAATTAAAGGTAATCGTATCATCGTAAGAAAAGCAAAAGAAAACGAAAAATTTACTACCCTGGACGAAATTGACAGAGAACTCTCCGTTAATGACCTTATGATATGTAATGCAGAAGATGCCATGTGCATGGCGGGTGTTTTCGGTGGCATTAATTCCGGCGTTACAGAGGCAACAAAAAGGGTATTCATTGAAAGTGCCTGGTTTGACCCGCCTACAATCAGGAAAACAGCAAAACGACACACCCTTCAAACAGATGCTTCCTTCCGATTTGAAAGAGGTTCTGATATTGAAATGACAACTTACGCACTTAAAAGAGCTGCCCTGCTGATCAAAGAAATCGCCGGAGGGAAAATATCATCTGATATAAATGACTGTTATCCTGCACCGCTGAAACGAAACACTATTGAAGTTAACTTTGACAGAATTTTTAATCTTATTGGCAAACGCTTCAGTAAAGACCTGGTGAAACATATTCTTGTGTCATTGGATATCAGAATCCTTGAGGAAAATGATGAAACCATGAAGCTGGAAGTTCCCACAGCAAAAGTTGAAGTTACACGGGAAGCTGATATTGTAGAAGAAGTACTGCGCATTTATGGTTATAATAACATAGAACTCAGCCATGAAGTTCGCTCAGCATTATCCTACATTGAAAAACCTGACAGGCAAAAGGTCAAAAACCGTATCGCAGATGCTCTGTCGGCCAATGGGTTTAATGAAATTATGAATAACTCTCTGACCGCATCATCGTATTACGAAGGCATTGATGCCATTGATGAAAAAAATCATGTCACGATGCTGAACCCTTTAAGTAAAGAGCTTAACATACTGCGGCGCACTCTACTTTTTGGTGGTCTGGAAGTGATCAGTTATAATCAGAACAGAAAAACTACCGACCAAAAGTTATATGAATTTGGTAAGACCTATTTCTTTGATGTAAACGCTGAAAAAGGTGAAAATGTAAGAAAAAGATACAGCGAGAAAACATATCTGGCACTGTTCATGACCGGCAACATGACAGGGGAAAGCTGGTACCGGGAAGCACGTGAGGTTAGCTTTTTCGACCTCAAACAAAGTCTTCTTAATGTTATGGCAAAAGCAGGAATTGACACCGGAAACCTCAAAGAGGTTGAATCAGAAAGCCCCTGGTTTGCGGAAGGCCTTGATCTGAAAATCAAGAAACAACGGCTTGCATCTATAGGATTACTTGCATCTTCATTCAGAAAAAAATTCGACATCCAAAAGCCGGTATATTATGCCGAAATTGATTGGGATTTATTGCTTGACCACATTCCATCCAAAGATATGTCGATGACAACAGTACCAAAATTCCCGGAAGTTCGCCGTGACCTGGCCCTTTTAGTAGATAAAACCGTATCTTTCAGGGATATTCTCAATGTTGTTAAACAAAATGGTGGGGCACTGGTTAAAGAGGTAAACCTTTTTGATGTATATGAGGGTGATAAACTGGAGGCAGGGAAAAAATCTTATGCCATAAGCATTACACTTCAGGATCCTGAGAAGACGCTAACAGATAAACTCATCGATAAAACCATAAATAAACTGGTAGGTGCCTTTGAACATAAAATTGGGGCTGCTATTCGATAAAACACACACAAATGATTGACATTCAATCAATAAAACAACGTTTCGGAATAATTGGCAATTCGGAGAGCCTGAATCGTGCTATTGACACAGCACGTCAGGTTGCTGCCACAGACCTTACCGTGCTTATCACCGGCGAAAGCGGTGTGGGAAAGGAATCATTCCCAAAAATAATTCATACCATGAGTGCCAGGAAGCATGGCAGCTACATCGCTGTTAACTGTGGTGCCATACCCGAAGGTACCATCGACTCCGAACTCTTTGGTCATGAAAAGGGTGCTTTTACCGGCGCTCATGAAGCACGAAAAGGATATTTTGAAGTCGCCAATAATGGTACCATTTTTCTTGATGAAGTTGCTGAACTGCCTGTATCAACACAAGTAAGACTGCTTCGTGTACTTGAAAGTGGCGAGTTTATGCGTGTGGGATCATCGAAAGTTATTAAAACAGACGTGCGCGTTGTTGCTGCCACAAACGTTGATATTCCTGAAGCCATACGAAAAGGAAAATTCAGACAGGATCTGTACTACAGGCTCAATACCGTTCCCATATTTATCCCTCCACTACGAGACAGGAAAGAGGACATTTATATGCTCTTCCGGAAGTTTTCCTCCGACTTTGCAGCTAAGTATCATATGCCAAACTTACAGCTCACCGAAGAAGCCAGGAAAATACTTGAAAACTATCGATGGGAAGGAAATATCCGTCAGCTCAAGAATGTTACGGAACAAATATCCATTATTGAACAGGATCGTGATATTGATGGTGAAACAATGCGTATCTACCTGCCTCGAAATGCATCTTCTTCCCTTCCAATACTTTACAGTAATGAGGAAAGGTCGGGTAATAGCGAATTTTCGGAAAGAGAATTGCTTTATAAGGTGCTTTTTGAAATGCGCCGCGATATCACCGAATTAAAGAAAATCCTGAATAGCGTAATGTCAGGGAATCAAAATCAGAATGAGGATCTGCAGCAAATACATAAACAGTTTTTAAACGATTACGAAGAACGCGATTCTTTTGAGCCTCACCATACTTTTGAAATCTCTTCATCGCGGAAAGAAGACAATCACTACGATGATGAGTTTGATGGTGCAGAGGTACTGGAAGAGAGCCTTTCGTTGGAAAAAAAAGAAATTGATCTGATAAAAAAAGCGCTTGAAAAACATCACGGAAAAAGAAAGGCTGCTGCTGAGGAACTGGGAATATCAGAAAGAACACTTTACAGAAAAATAAAGGAATACGATATAAAATAATTTTTTGCGGCCGGGATCCGTTTTATTATCATGAAAATAAAAACGATATATCTTTTGCTCCTGAGCACACTTGCTTTTAACAGCTGTGGCATATACAGTTTTACAGGTGCCTCTCTCGACCCCAACATCGAAACCATTAATATAGAATACTTTGACAATAAAGCCCGACTGGTACAGTCGGAACTGAGCCAGGTTTTTAGTGATGCATTAAAAGATCGCTTTGTATCGCAAACAAGCCTTACTCTCACCAATGATTTTGCCGACCTATACATGGAAGGATATATATCAGATTATAAAATTGATCCACAGGCCATTCAGGCTGGTGAGACTGCTGCCATGAACAGGCTTTCAATAAGTGTAAAGGTAAAGTACACCAACAATGTAAACCCGGAGCAGAGTTTTGACCAAACCTTTACTGCCTATGAAGATTTTGATTCGGGTAAAGATTTATCTGAAGTTGAATCCGGTCTCATTGAGACGATCACAGAATATCTTGTAGACGATATTTTTAACAAAGCGGTAGTTAACTGGTAACAATGTGCATGAGCGAGGATTTTTTTGACATAATCCGCAATCCCGGAGAAGCATCTCCGGAGTATATCCGGCAAATGCTGGATAAATATCCCTATTTTGCCGGTGGATACCTTCTTAAAGCACATTATTTATATCATACACATTCCAAAAACTTTGAAAACGAATTGCCCTTCCTGGCCATTCACCTCCCTGATCGGTTAAAACTTCGTGAAATCGTTAATAACGACAATGCTTCCGGTCAGCAATCCGAAGATGATAGCCTTCCGATACAAAAAAGTATAAAAAGTGTCAGCCATAAGCAGGAACCGCTATCAAAGGAATCTCTTGCCAGTGAGGTCTCCAAATTAATCATCCGCAACAGTGATTTTATTCCCGGAGATATCTACGATCCCATCAAGGATATTCCAAAAAAAGGTAATGATCAGGAACAGCAGTCGCAAAAAACAGATAAAAAAGCCATCATTGACAAATTTATTGCCGAGCAGCCCTCCATTCAGCGGGGTCAGTCAGCAACACCATTTTTCAACCCGGAAGCGATGGCGAAAAGCTCAAATACGGTCCACAGTGACCTAATAAGCGAAACATTGGCAAAAATATACCTTCAACAAGGTAATATTCAGAAAGCTATAGAAATTTATCAGCGGCTGAGTTTGAAAATCCCGAAAAAAAGCGCTTACTTTGCAGCCCAAATTGAAAAAATAAATAACGAGAGTAACCAATAAAAGAACAACTATGGGAGCATATATTTTAATTTCGGTACTTATTCTTATTGCTGCAGTACTCATGATACTTGTGGTATTAGTACAAAACTCTAAAGGCGGCGGCCTGGCAGCAAACTTTACCGGAGGCAACCAGATCATGGGTGTTCGCAGAACTACAGATTTTCTTGAAAAAGCTACCTGGGTGCTGGCAATCGCAATTTTTGTCCTCAGCCTGGTTTCTGTAATCGTTATCCCTAAAGGAACAGCGACACAAGGAACAAGTAACGACACTGAGCTTCGTGAAACACTTAACACCACCCCGGCAGAAACTACTGCTCCGGTAAGTGCTGACGATTATCAGGCTCCACCGACAGAAGAATAACGATTTCTTTCTTAAAAGATAAAAAATGTCAGAATGTCACTTCATTCTGACATTTTTTTTTGATATCCACTTTGGCACAAAATGTGACGACAGCACCTCGCAAATTGAATTTTTAAAACAATTATAAAAACCAGTTAAAATGGCAAATTTGAACATCAAACCATTAGCAGACAGAGTTCTTGTGGAACCTGCTGCTGCAGAACAGAAAACCGCTGGTGGTATTATTATCCCCGACACGGCGAAAGAAAAACCCCAAAAAGGAACAATCGTTGCTGTTGGCCCCGGTAAAAAAGATGAACCTATGACTGTTGCTGTAGGCGACACTGTGCTCTATGGCAAATATGCAGGTACAGAACTCTCTTTGGAAGGGAAAGATTATCTTATCATGCGCGAATCTGATATCGTTGCTATCATCTAATCATGTCATTTCTATAAAGGTAAAATACAATTATTATGGCTAAAGAAATTATTTTCAATATTGATGCCCGCGATAAACTTAAAAGCGGTGTTGACGCATTATCAAATGCTGTTAAAGTAACCCTCGGCCCAAAAGGTCGGAATGTTGTGCTTGAAAAATCATTTGGTGCTCCACAGGTAACTAAAGATGGTGTTACCGTTGCAAAAGAAATCGAACTTGAAGATAAGTTTGAAAATATGGGCGCACAGATGGTGAAAGAAGTAGCATCCAAAACCAATGATATTGCCGGTGATGGTACTACTACGGCTACTGTACTTGCCCAGGCTATTGTTACTACAGGGTTGAAAAACGTTACGGCAGGTGCTAATCCAATGGACCTGAAACGCGGCATGGAAAAAGCTGTGGCTGCAATTATTGAAGACCTCAACAAGCAGAAGCGTGAAATCGGAAACGACAATGATCGCATCAAGCAGGTTGCAACAGTATCTGCTAACAACGACCCCGTTATTGGCGACCTCATTGCCGAAGCTATGGACCGTGTAAAGCAGGAAGGTGTTATCACTATTGAAGAAGCAAAAGGTATCGAAACATACGTTGACGTGGTTGAAGGTATGCAGTTCGACAGAGGTTATATTTCTCCTTACTTTGCTACTGACACTGAAAAAATGGAAGCTGTTTTTGAGAATCCGTTGATTCTTATTTACGACAAAAAGATCTCCGCTATGAAGGATCTGCTTCCTATTCTTGAGAAAGCAGCTCAAACAGGCCGCGCATTGCTTATTATCGCTGAAGATATTGAAAGTGAAGCCCTGGCAACACTGGTAGTAAATAAAATCCGTGGTGCACTTAAGGTTGCTGCTGTTAAAGCTCCCGGTTTTGGTGACCGCAGAAAAGAAATGCTCGAAGATATCGCTGTACTCACCGGTGGTGTGGTTATTTCTGAAGAAAAAGGCTATAAACTCGAAGATGCTGACATCAGCTTCCTCGGTCAGGCAGAAAAAGTTACCATTGACAAAGAAAACACTACTATCGTAAGTGGTAAAGGTGCCAAAGAAAATATTGACGCCCGCGTAGCTCAGATCAAAAAACATATCGAAACTACGACTTCAGATTACGATCGCGAAAAATTACAGGAACGTCTTGCCAAACTGGCAGGTGGTGTTGCAGTAATTTACGTTGGTGCTGCCAGTGAAGTGGAAATGAAAGAGAAAAAAGACCGCTTTGAGGATGCGTTAAACGCTACCCGCGCAGCTACTGAAGAAGGTATCATCCCCGGCGGTGGTGTTGCTTTTATCCGTGCTATCGACAACCTGGAAAGCATTAGCGGCGACAATGCCGATGAGGATACAGGAATTGCCATTATCCGCAGAGCACTGGAAGAACCTATGCGTCAGATTGTAAATAATGCAGGCCTCGAAGGCTCTGTAATCGTTCAGAAAGTTCGTGAAGGGAAAGATGACTATGGTTTCAATGCACGCACTGAAACTTACGAGAACCTTTATGAAACAGGTGTTATCGACCCTGTAAAAGTTACGCGTGTAGCTCTTGAAAATGCCGCTTCGATTGCTGGCATGATCCTCACTACTGAGTGTGCTGTTACTGAAATCAAGGAAGATAATCCGGCTCCTGCAATGGGCCCCGGAATGGGTGGCGGAATGCCCGGTATGATGTAATTCTCCCTTTGAAAATATATTTGGCGTTTCGGTCTCCCGGAACGCCTTTTTTTATCCCTCTTTTTTTATTTTTGCCAAAATTGATCCTTATGAAAAAAATTATAGCACTTTACTTTTTGATGGCTGCTGTTGCAATCAATACGATGGCTCAAATGCCTGTTAACGAAAAAACAGGAAAGTTTCTGTACCAGGAAGTTGTTAATGCTGACGGCTCACAACAGGAATTCTTTAACCGTGCCGTTACATGGGTTAACAATAACTATAAAAATGCTGCTGATGTCACCTCTGTGAGAGACCCACATTCAGGAATCGTTGAAGGCAAACACCGCATTAAATTAACGTATAACAACGAGCAAGGTGTTGAAACACAAGGGGAGATGATCCTTTATCACTTCAAATTACAGTTTAAGGAAGGCAGATACCGCTATACCTTTGATGATTTTTATGTCAGGAAGCAATCCCGTTTCCCTCTGGAAAAATGGACTGATAAGGAGAGCCCTGATTACCGTGCTGATAATGCGATCGTTCAGAAGCAAATCGATGAGAGAATAAGTAAACTTATCGAATCTTTAAAAGAGACCATGGCACCTCCTGTTGTTGAAGAGGAAGAAGAGTGGTAACAAAAAGCCGGGTTTCCCCGGCATATAATCTAATTTACTTTTTCACGTTTTAATCCGATAGCTTTTAGCATCCATTTGGGCAGAGGTTTGCGCGGGTCGCGTTTACGGAGGTCAATATACCATCCCAGTTTTTTCATCACCGGGACTTTATGCGTTTCCACAAACTCTATAAGTGCACCATCGGGATCTTCAACATAGGTAAAATGGCCTGCTGCCTCCCCCATATCGAAGCTGTCGTTACTATCACAAACAAAAGGATGCCCAAGGTTTTCGCAACGTTTCCGTAAAGCCTCCATACCCTGAATATCGAAACAAATATGGATATATCCGCTATCGCCCCACCAGCGGTTTTCGAAGATCTTTACGGGGGTATAATCAATTGACTGTACCAGCTCAATCACAGAAGTACCAAATATAGGGCTGAAAGCACCCACAGGCGATTCAGAGCGTTTTAGCAACACCCTGCGAACTTTATGATCGCCGCCCGGCAAAGCAGCAAAATCATTAAATACAGCTTCCGTATCGCTTACAATGCTATCGTATCCCAGCGCCTTATGATAAAATTCAATGGAACGTGCCATATCAGAAACACCAATGATAAGACCATTGACACCACCGATATTTTTATGTGCGTCTCCAAACTGATAATCATCTTCCTCAATTTGCACGATATTACCAAAAGGATCTTTTAAAAAGAAATGCCTTACTCCTGAAGGGCCGGAAACAATCTCACCCAAAAGATCTGCATTCTTTTCTTTAAGTTCATCAAAAGCCTTCTGAATATTACCTGCTTTATACTTGGCCACGTAAAGTCCCAGGTCACCCAAAAGGATCTGATTTTCAGGTTTCCGTTGCTCCCTTCCTTTGGGCTGCCATATTTCCAGGCCACCACCGCCACGCATGTTAACAGCGAGTATTGCATGTCGCTGTTGCGGTTTTCCTCCCGTATAAGGTAACATGAGCTCAGCAACGCCCTCGTCGTCAAAAATCTTTGCATCAAAACCCAGGAATTTATTATACCATCCAAAGGCATCTTTCAAAACGGGAATACCAATGCCAATCTGTTGTATTCCACTGATTATAATGTTATTTTCTGCCATAAATACAATTTTATACAGGGCTTACCCTACGGGCCATTTTATAATATAATGCCGGTATAAAACGACGGATATGCACCAGAAGAAGCTCTTTTCGGCCTACAAGGACTTCATGTTTTCGTTTTTCCACAGCTTTTACAATTTTCTTTGCACAGATATCAGCAGGCATACCACCTTTCTGGTTATTATCCATTCTGCCATGTGCTTCTCCGCTGGAGGTAACAGCATTGATGGAGATATTTGTTGAGATAAATCCGGGATAGACCAATGTTACATGGATATTATTGTTATGTTCCTCTGCATCAAGGCTTTCAAAGAAACCTTTTATTGCATGTTTGGAGGCAGAATACGCCGATCGCAGCGGGAAACCAAATTTTCCAACAATACTGCTGACAGCCACAATCTGCCCACCCCCGTATTCCTGCATTTGGGGAAGTACCAGCTTTGTAAGTAACACAGGGCCAAAGAAATTCAGATCCATTACCTTACGATCCACCTCAACACCAGTTGCCCTTGCCAGTGACCGCTGGCTTATGCCTGCATTATTTATCAGAATACTAATATTTACAGAAAATGATTGCACCTGCTTCCAGGCTTTTAGTATATCCGTTTCTGAAGACATATCCACAGGAACGACGTACTGAACGGGAGCCTGCTTTCCATATTTTCCGGCTGCAGCTTCCTTACATTTTGCTGCAACTATATCAAGCTTCTCTCTATTTCGTGACGATAAGATAACACTTGCACCAAGTTGAGAATAACGTACAGCCAGAGCTTCACCTATTCCCGAACTGGCACCGGTAATCCATACGGTTGTTTCTGATGTATATGCCATAGTTGTTTTTTGAAAGAAGTTGTCAAAGATCAGAAAATAATTTTTAGAAAAAAAACAACAGTTATAATAACCAAATGCAACAGATTAAATCGTTTAAAATAAAACTGTTAATTTTAAAGATATATTACATATAAACATATAAATTTTTTATTACCTTTGTATGGGTCATTATGGACTTCAACCGGAAAGAAGCTGTAAAACTACTTAAAAGGCTTTCTATATATGCAAAAAAAGATCACAGGCAATTTAATTGATATTCATCGTCGTACCATCTACGGTGCAGAAATTACTGTCAATAACGGGTATATTGAATCCATTAAAGAGAGTGGCGGCACCTATGACCGCTTTATCATGCCTGGTTTTGTTGACTCACATGTGCATATTGAAAGCTCCATGGCGACACCGGAAGAATTCGGAAAAGCCATTGTTCAACACGGAACGGTAGCAACCCTTTCCGACCCGCATGAGATTGCCAATGTTGCAGGCATCGCCGGTATTGAAGCGATGATAGCCAGTGCAGAACACAGTCCTGCAAAAATCTTTTTTGGTGCCCCGTCATGCGTTCCTGCAACACCTTTTGAATCGGCAGGGGCTACACTGGATGAAAACGATGTGGACACGCTGCTGGCAAAAGACAATATCTGGTTCCTCAGCGAAATGATGAACTACCCCGGGGTTCTCAATAATGATCCTGCGGTGATGGCAAAGATTAATGCTGCAAAAAAGTACAACAAACCTGTCGACGGCCATGCTCCCGGCCTTGCAAGAATTGACGCCGAGAAATATGCCGGCGCAGGAATCTCCACAGACCATGAAACCTATTGCCTGCAAAATGCCATTGATAAAATTGATGCAGGCATGAAAATTCAAATCCGTGAAGGTTCGGCCGCCAAAAACTTCCTTGAACTAATTCCATTACTTAGAGAATTTCCTGACAATATAATGTTCTGCAGCGACGACCTCCACCCTGATGACCTGATAAAAGGTCATATTAACCTGCTGGTCAAGAAAGCCATTAATATGGGTTACGACCTCTTTGACGTTATCAGAGCAGCAACCATTAATCCGATACAACACTATAATATCCCGGTGGGAATGCTTAAAGAAGGCGACCCTGCTGATTTTATTATCACTGAAAACCTGAATGATTTTGAGCCGACTGAAACCTGGGTTAATGGAAAAAAAATATTTCCTCTTATTGCTTCAAAAACAGAAGCAATCAAAAATAACAGCAGTATCAGTGTTAATGCTTTTAATGCTAAACCTATAACACTCAACGACCTTGAGGTTGAAGGTAAACAGGGTGACAAAATCAGAGTTATTGGCGCTGAAGACGCCAGTTTGCTTACAAAAGAAATTATTGCAACGGCGAAAATTCATGATAATAAAATCATACCTGACACCGATAACGACATCCTTAAAATTGTTGTACACAACAGATACAGCCCTGTAAAACCTGCTGTCGCATTCATTACCGGTTTTGGATTAAAACAGGGAGCTATTGCCTCTTCAATTGCGCACGACAGCCACAATATTATTGCTATTGGCACTAATGATCAGGACATTGTCGCAGCAATTAATGCTATTATTAAACATCAGGGAGGGCTTTGCAGTGCCCTTGATAACAAAGTAGAATATTTCCTGCCTTTGCCCTTCGGCGGTTTAATGGCAAATCTTCCTGTGAATGAAGTTGCATCATTGTTTACAAAAAACAATCAAATGGCAAAAAAAATGGGATCACAACTCAACAACCCGTTTATTACTGCCTCCTTCATGGCTCTGCTCGTCATTCCGCAACTCAAAATCAGTGATAAAGGACTTTTCAATGGTGAACAATTTTGCTTTTCATCGCTTATATTTAAAAACTGACATATTATTAACATATAACTATATAAATACTAAAATATTTTTAATTTTGCTGCGAAAGTAGCAAAGCAGCAGACAGAAACTTTACCTTTTCTCACTGCTTGAAACTCTCAAAAAAAAAGTAACATGGATAAAATGGTTTTAGACGTTGACAAGCTTGAAGCTGCAGCCAGTAAGCTGAGAGCCATGGCACATCCCATGAGGATCGCCATTATTGAGCTATTACAAGACGGAAAGCAAATGAATGTAACACAGATTTATGAGGAATTAAAGCTTGAACAAGCTGCAGCCTCGCATCATCTGAATGTTCTAAAAAGCAAAAAAGTTCTTTCATCCCACCGTAGTGGGAAAAAAATATACTACTCACTGCGGAATGACACCTTAACAGAGATCATTCACTGTATCAACAGATGTAATGATATGGACTAAAATTAAATGAAAACTTTAAATAAAAGGGCATGCAGGGCAATCTGTATGCTTTTTTTATAGCTCCCACGATTCCTGAACCACCCAGTTGGCGCGGATCTCCACCTCTTTACCGAATTTTATTACCTGCTCAGGTTGACGATTCTTTAAAATCATTCCGCTGCTCCACCTTCCGTTTCCATCTTCATCAAGCAATAAACTAATACTATATTTTCCGGGTTCCAGCAAAGGGAAAGTTACAGTTGCTGAGCCCTTGATTTGTCGCTTTGCCAACACCTTATCACGTGAATCATTAAGATATAAAACAGTATTTTCAATCGTTTCGGGTAATGTCAAAGTAAACTCCAAAGATCCATATTCTTTTTTTCCGGCTACAGAGACCCTGTACACCAGAGTATCATTTGTATTGCCATATATATCGAAAAAAGAGCTATCCGGAATCAATAGTGAATAGGATGAATCCTCAAGAAAAGTATAATTAAGTTTCAGATGTCTTTTATATTCATCATCAAATTCAAATGCAGCCATTGAACTGTCGGATATTGATTTGACCGTTGACTGCCGGTCTGAAATTTCTGCAATCGGATGATCACTGATAATTGTAAATGCCGTTTCGGGTTTTAACCGTGACCCACTTTTCAAATTACCCGAAAACAGCGAACGGGGCGGGCCTGCTTTTTTTTCAGTAATAACAGTGGGGATTCTCAGCGTATCCAGAACAAGGGTATCGTAAATTGCAGCAACTTTTAAAACTTTATAAGAGGTATCAGCAATCCACCAGCGGATGGTATCTCCAAACTCACTGATACGGGAAATATGCTCCGGTAGCGGTAACGTATCAGCAGAAACAAAGTGCACCTCTTTTGCCGGGTTATTAAACACAAAGTCCACCACATAGTCATCCACCAGGTCTGACGACATTATTTTCAGAACGGTATCAGGTTCTTCATACAGGTTTAATGTAAGTTGCGGCACTGTATTCAGGGGTGTAAAAGGAATTGTGTCGGGTATTGAATCAGGGCGCCGGGAAATATAACCCGGTTGAATCAGGGAATCAATAAATGCTATTTGCTCCGAGGGAAGATCGAAATAATAGTTTGAATTGATATCCTTAATGGCATAGATCCTGTATATCGTATCACGCAGCTGGCTTAATTCAAAAGCACCATTTTCATCAGTGTTGGCGATATAATAGGGAGTAGAAGTAAAAAACAGCGAGTCAGGGCCGGCGGGATACATAATCACCCAGGCCTCCTCCACCGGATCACCGGAAACAGCATCAATAACAGTACCTTTTACAGAAAGCGAGTCTATATAGTCTCCCGTAGAAAAAACATATCTGAACCCGGGGTATATATTTGCTTCGTTAAGGTCAGCAACAGCATCACCAAGGAACAGATTATAGGTAGTCGCCTCACGCAGGGTATCTTTTATTTTGATAACCAATGTTTTACCTCGCAGGATTACCTCAGGTTTTTCTTTCATTGGCGGAGATATCACCATCTGTTCATTAAGTTTTTTAAGCTGGAGATATTCATCAAAATTGACCTTTATAATTTTTTCATTGAAATTTGTAGAGCCCATTGCAGGTTCTGAAGATAGTAGTTTCGGCGGCGTTTCATCGCGAGGCCCACCAGAAGGAGTAACTTCATTTGCACAACGGGTGGCAAAAAAAAGCATTGATACTGAAAGGATTCCTATTATTATCCGGCTATATTTCATAATTGCAAATATACTACCCTATGGGCGATAAAAAACATTTATCCAACAATACGACAATTTCGGCGTTTATACATTATTAACACAGAAATATTAAAAATGGTATATATAAAAACAAACTATCTTCTGACAATAAGTGCATTACTGTTATCCCTAAGCCTTTCAGCCCAGATAGAGCCTGATAATGCAACCTTCACAAAGCACATTCAGCAGGATGCAGGAAATTACATTTTGAGCAATACATCGGGCGACAGCAACCTTGATATTGTCCATACACTGATGGATTATTCTCTGGATCCGAATGAAAGAGCCATTTCGGGCACGGTAACACATCAGTTCAGGGTTAAGTCAGCGACCCAGAGCATTGTTTTGTCGTTTACTGATGATCTGGACATAACAGAAATTGCTACGACACCACCCGGAGCGGTCTATACACACGAAGATTACAACCTGGAGGTTGATTTCCCGGAGACACTGACTCCGGGGGTGGCATATTCTGTTTCCATTACCTATTCCGGAACGCCACCAGCGAACGGGTACTATCTTCAGGAATACCATAACGACATACCGGTTTTGGCGACCTTTGCCGAGCCCTGGGGCGCTTCCGACTGGTGGCCATGCAATACAGGCCTCACCGACAAGGTGGATTCTCTGGATATTATACTCACTTTCCCTTCACTATATTCTTCAGGGGCCAACGGATTGCTTGTGGGCGACCGGATAAACGATGACAACACCAGAACGCAGCATTGGAGGCACCGCTATCCGGTGATACCTTACAATATTGCATTTGCCATATCAGAATACGAGATGTATTCGGACACGATAGCTTCAGGACAAACGGTATTTACAGTCGATAACCTTGTATGGCCGGAAGATGTGACACTGGCCAAGAACACTACTGCTGCCCTGCCGGAAGTATTTGAGCTGCTGGGAAACTACTTTGGTGAATATCCCTTTAGCGATGAAAAATACGGTCATATGCAATGGCCCCGAGGCGGCGCAATGGAGCATCAGACCATGACATCAACATGCTGCTGGAATTACGAACTACTTGTCCATGAACTGGGGCATCAATGGTTTGGGAACATGGTAACGTTAAATTCATGGCATGACATATTCCTTAATGAAGGCTTTGCGACCTATATCAGCGGGCTGGCATATGAAAGTCTGTTTCCGGAAAAAGATTATTGGGAGAGATGGAAAAGTGAAAAGAGAGAACACATTATCACACAGCCGGGCGGGTCAGTTTACGTTCAAGACACTACTGATATTGACCGGATCTTCGATGCCCGGTTATCGTATAACAAAGGAGCGATGGTATTGCATATGCTAAGAAAGACCATTGGTGATACGGCATTTTTCACTGGTGTGAATAATTACCTGTATGAAGCAGCGCACCACTATGGCTTTGCCTCGATGGATTCATTTATAAATTCTATGGAGGTGGCAGCAGACACCTCACTCACGGAATTCTTTAACGACTGGTACTATGGCGAGGGCTACCCTACCTACACCATTAATTATACGCCGGGGTGTTCTGCCCTCTTTTCAGTAATATTGTCGCAGGAAACATCGCACGAATCGGTCGATTTCTTTGAAATGCCGGTCGCGCTGCATCTTAAAAGCAGTTACGCCGACACAATAGTAGTGTTTAACAACACCTACAACAACCAGTATTTTTTAGTTCCGCTGGAATTTTGCGTTGAAGAGGTTCTCTTCGACCCGGAGATTTCATTAGTGGCCGGGCCACCTGTATTTATCACCGGAATAGAAGAGCAGCAGGCAGCAAATAATATTACAATATCACCTAATCCGGTCATTAACAATGCCATTATTGAATGGAACGACCTTATAATCAACGAAATTATCATCTATTCTACACAAATGAAGCCTGTTGGAGAGTATCGGGCTCTGTCGGATAAAAAACATCTGACAATAGATAAAACACTATTTAACAGTGGTTTACACTTTATTGTATTTCAAAATGAAGACTTCAGGATCGTAAAAAAAATGATTATTATGTAATTTACTGTTAATTAATACGTTAGTAATAAAAAAATAATTCAGGGCAAAAGTTCAAATACACGATGGGAATTGTATATTTGTCTAAGTAAACTTTTGTTCTTGCATCGATGGGCGCAGATGTACGTAAATGTGGTAACCCCTGTTTATTACACTTTTCCTCTCGGTACTTTTATTCACTTTAATTTTTTTTTAGAATGAACATTTTTATTGCAAAATTGAGCTCCGGAACAAACGATGACAGCCTGAGAGCTTTATTTGAACCCTTTGGCGAAGTAAAAAGTGCCAGGGTAATTATGGATCGGGAGACCGGTTATTCAAAAAAGTACGGTTTTGTTGAAATGGATAATGATGATGAAGCATCTGCAGCCATTGATCAACTCAACGAAACAGATTTTGAGGGAAGTACAGTTATTGTTAAAAAAGCTCGTCCACGTGAAGATAATCGCGGCGGTGGCGGCGGTGGTTATCGTCAGGGTGGCGGTGGCGGATTCCGCAAAAACGACAATTATCGTCGCAACGATGATCATCGCGGTGGTGGAAGAAACAACTACCGCGACAACAACAGATCAGATCGTTATTAAAAACGAAATACTTTTTATACCCGGCAGCATTCCTGCCGGTTTTTTTATGCCCGACAAAATCAATACATTTGCTTACAACATATTTACAACACCAATAATCATTATTCTGATGAAGAGAAAAACCATTTTGCATTATCTGATATTGCTTGTCATAATTATTATCTCGTGGTTAATGTACTCTTCCGTTTTTTATCCTTTACTAAATGCTGATGATGGCATAATATTACTGATGTTGCACGATTTTTCCCTTCCCCGCGATCTCTATTTCTGGGGACAGGACAGGGTGGGATCAATTGTACCCTTGCTGGGGCAGATCCCCTACAAGCTGTTTCACATAAATCATCTCTGGTCAGAATCCATAACGCACTACCTGCTTTTACTGTTGGGTTACTTCGCGTTTTCCACCTTTCTGAATAAAAAAAGCACAAAACTCATTTTTGCGGTTATCTGGTTTCTACCTGTTTCGCCATTTTTAGGCCTTACCCGTTATTCTCTGGGTTTACATTACAGTTTACTGGCAATTGGTTTATACTTTATCACTCGTTTTGAGAAAAAAGCCCCATCAGGTGTCTGGCCCGTTATCCGGGAAATCCTTCCGGTGTTCCTGGCCTTTACAGCAGCAGTCTGGGTTACTGAAACAGCCTTTGTTACCATTGCCATTATCATAGGTACAGCCCTTTTTTATCATTTAAAGCAACAAAGAAAAATTCATTTGCCCACTGCAATAACTATCACAGCTGCAATAATTTGCGGTGGCATCATCATTTTATTATTGAAAAATGCTGCTGTTGTAAGCGATTTTTATGAATACAACAAACAGTTACTAAACAAACCTGATGAGATACTTGGAAGTCTGAAGATTCTTGGAGGAAATATTGCAAAAGGCTTTCATCCCAATCATGCCAACCCGCTGCTACTGATTTACAACTATCTTGTTGTAGTCCTTCTTATCGCCATTCCCGCAACACTGTTTATTTCCGGGAGTGCAAAAAAAGTTTCCTGGCGCTGGGCGTTGGTATTTCTCCTCGACGGTCTGGCTTTTCTGTTTATTAATATTCTTTCGCATTGGTCGTATCTTAATGGTGTTGCACGCAGGTATTTTGTCAGTGTTTACATTGTTGTATGGCTGGCAAATCTGATGATGCTTGAAGCGATTCAGTATAAACGGCCACGGAAGATCCTTATTGGTTTAGCCATCCTCACTGTAATCATTGGCGCAGGCAGTATTCCATATGGTTATAAATATGTGTATCCCAAGCGTCTGACACCAAAGGCGCAGGTTGTTGGGGAATTCAGGGAGCTTGGTAAAATTGGTATTATCAGCGAATACTGGAATTCGTATGGCTCCTCATTTGTCGATCCTGAAAATATCAAAGCCACGCCTCACGATAAATGCGAAGTCAGAAACCCCGCTCTGGTGGACAGCGTATTTATGCAGCCCAACCTATATCTTATCAAAGATATGTGGCTTGAAACGTTCCCTGAACAAATAGAACAATTCGGAAACACGCTGATTAAGGCCGGAGAGGAGTTCAATATCGGCGACTGCAATGTTTGCCGATATGAGTTGCTGCCTTTTGATACTACCCTGACATTAAAGGATTTAAAATTCAACGATAAATGCAAAATATCGTCTGACAGCAGTTTGCTAACAGCTTTTCGCGACAGCACAGAGCTCGAATACAAGCACATTGTATATGGTCCGTATATAACGTTGCCCGCCGGGCATTACAAGGCGTGCTTTTATGCAAAATGCGAAGCAGGCGACAGCGATAAAGCCATTGCGGTTTTGGATATTGTTGCCGATTATGGTCAGAATGTGTTGGGATCGATAAAGCTCACTCCCCGGGAGATGTCAAAAACAGAAGCCGGAGCGCCGCTGGAGATTCCATTTACGACAATCCGGCCTGTTGAAAATGTGGAGTTCAGGATCTATTATTACGGAAATTCCGATCTTGAATTCTCACATATTGAAATCAGTAATCCGAAAGATTAAGAATACTGTCAGATCATCGGTTTTCCGGTCATTTCTTCCGGCTGCGGGATTCCCATTATTTTCAGTAAAGTAGGAGCCACATCAGCAAGGATACCCTGTTCGATCTTTGTATAATCGTTTGTTACCAGCGTAACAGGCACCGGGTTTGTGGTGTGCGCTGTGTTGGGTGAGCCATCAGCATTAACCGCAAAATCGGCATTCCCGTGGTCAGCAATAATCAGCACGTCATAGCCATTGGCTTCTGCCGCTGCTACAACCTCTCCAACACACTGATCAACAGTAGTTACAGCTTTTTGAATAGCCTGGTATATTCCGGTATGGCCCACCATATCCCCATTGGCAAAGTTCAGCACTGCCAGGTCGATAGATTTATTATTCAATTCATTGACAATCGCATCTTTAACAGCAAAAGCACTCATTTCAGGCTGCAGGTCGTAGGTTGCTACCTTGGGAGATGGGATAAGTATCCGTTTTTCGCCATCAAATTCTTTTTCACGACCTCCGCTAAAGAAGAATGTCACATGGGCATATTTTTCTGTTTCAGCAATTCGCAGCTGTTTAAACCCGGCATTGGCGACCACTTCGCCCAGGGTCATTTTCACATTTTCCTTATCATAAACAATTCTGACACCTTTGAAACTGTCATCATAGCGTGTCATGGTAAGGTAATGCAGGGGGAGTGTCTTCATGTCGTATTCAGGAAAATCCTGTTGCGTAAGGGCAATAGAAATCTGGCGGAGTCTGTCGGTACGGAAGTTAAAACATATTACCACATCATCCGGTTTTATGGTTGCCAGAGGCTCACCATTCTCATCAACAGCCACCACAGGCTTGATAAATTCGTCCGTAAGACCATCGGCATACGACTGTCGAATGGCATCAGTGACGGAAGTTACCTTTTTACCTTTGCCGTTTACAAGAGCATCATATCCTTCCCTAACGCGTTCCCATCGTTTGTCACGATCCATGGTATAATACCTACCGGTAAGCGAAGCGATAACACCGTTAGAATGTTCGAGGTGTTTTTCAAGGTTCTCAACATACCCCAGCCCTGACTGTGGGTCTGTATCACGGCCATCTGTCAGTGCATGGATATAGACTTTATCCAGGCCATAATCCATAGTTAAATCACACAGCTTATACAGATGTGTATCCATCGAATGGACACCACCATCGGAGACAAGGCCAAGAAAGTGAACGGCTTTATCATTATCAGCAGCATATTGGAAAGCTTCTTTCAACACCGGATTACCGGAAATGGAATTATCGTCACAAGCACGGTTAATCTTCACCAGATCCTGATATACAATTCTTCCTGCGCCGATATTCAGGTGGCCCACCTCGGAATTCCCCATCTGGCCATCAGGGAGCCCTACATTTTCACCGCTTGTAAGCAATGTATTATGTGGATATTTTGCCTGCAGGGCATCGATATTGGGTGTTGGAGTATTTGCTATCACATCCGACTCACTGCCATCGCCCTGTCCCCATCCATCAAGGATCATCAGCAGGGCTTTTCTTTTTAAATCACTCATTTTTATAGTATTTTATAGTTACAAACAAACCGAAGCATACTTTAGTTTTTCAACATCCATATACAGTACAAAGATTGCAAATTCACGGTTAAAGAGGAACATATTTATGATTAAAAAATGCAAACGTTTGCAATTTTATAAAGTGCGCCATTATTCGAAACGAGGCATATACAGGAATGCAAATAATCAGTTTTACAGAAAAAACAATCACGTATAAATGCAAAAATCATCCGGCTCATTATCTTTGTAAAAAAAAGTATATGAAAAAAACACTGGCAATAAACGGTGGATCCCTGGCATACACGGTAAAAGGATCGGGTACTGCGCTGGTATTACTGCATGGATTTCTTGAATCATCCGGCGTCTGGGCTGAATTTCAGAATAAGCTGGCTGAATACCACACGGTTATTTGTCCTGATCTTCCGGGACATGGCGACACATCTGTTTTTGGTGATGAGCACACTATGGATTTCATGGCCTCCATGGTAAAAGTCATCCTTGATAACGAGGGCATTCAGGAAACAGTACTATGTGGTCATAGCATGGGCGGTTATGTAACGCTGGCCTTTGCAAAAAATTATCCGGAGATGCTTAAAGGCCTGGTTTTATTCCATTCACATGCCTCTGCCGACAGTGAAGAGGTAAAACAGAATCGTTTACGCACCGTAAAAATCGTTCAGGAGAATCGTTTGGGATTTATCACATCCTTTGTTCCGGATTTATTCTCTCCGGTCAATAAAGTCCGATTGGCAGAAACCATTGCAACGATGCAGGAAGAGAGCCGAAAGACCACAACAGAGGGAGTGACAGCAGCACTTTTGGGAATGAGAAGCAGGCAATCTTCAGTCGGGCTGCTAACTGCTGTAGACTTTCCGGTGCTCTTTATTGCCGGCAAGCAGGATTCACGTATTCCATTGGATAAAACCTTGGCGCAGATGATTTTACCGCCCCACAGCGAATCCCTGATTCTCGATAACACAGGTCATATGGGCTTTGTGGAACAACCGCAAAAAACCCTTTCGGCATTAATCGGTTTCACAAAAAGATGCTATTTATACACCTAAAAGTATAATCTTCGCGTTATCTAAAAAGAATAACTGAAGGATGAACACACCTCAAGAGGCCCCAAAATCTGTCGTAAGGCGCATAGTAAAAATAGTGGCACTGATTATTACCATTGCCATCATTGCTGTTATGGCTGTATTTGCAGGCGTGCTTATCTATGTTGACGCCAATGACGAACAAATCAAAACCGTCATTATCCAGCAACTACACGACAGAGTTGACGCTGATATCACCATCAATGCCGCTGATATCGAATTATTCAGGCACTTTCCTGACATCAGCGTGCGGCTTTCAGGAACGACACTGTCGCCTGAGGGCTATAACCCCGATGTTCCGCCACTGGCTGTTGTTAAATCCTTTTTTGTTCGCATTGATCTGCTTTCGGTGTTACACAAAACATATCATATTGAGTCTTTTCTGCTGGAAGACGCAGATATCGTTATTTACCAGTCTGGTAAAGGGAAAACCAATTATGACTTTTTACTGCAAAACAACACTTCGGATAGCGGAACATCCATTATTCCAACAATCAGTATCCCGAAGCTTCAGCTTAACAGAGTAAATATCAGGTATATAAATGGCAATGACCACGACATAACAGCGGAAATCGCAACATGTGGAATTAGTATAACCTCCCGGGATTCTCTCCTGTCAATCAATCTTGGTATAACGGCAAAAACAGACCTCCCGGGGCTGCAACTTCCATCATCCTATTCCACAATAATGGCAGAAGCAAGGTATAATCCGGTTTCAGGAAGTTACACAATCGATGGTGCCCGGCTGGTAATCGATGATATGACCATCTATTTATCATCGGATGAGATTATTCCCATGGCAGATCATCAATACCGTATAGAAGCGAATTCACCCGGTATAGATATTCAGAAAGTCATAAAAATGCTTCCTGACGGGAGCACTGCGGAACTCAGAAAATGGAATCCCTGCGGGACAGTAGCCTTTTCAGGAACGCTCAATGGTGATGCGCTATTCCAAAGTTTGCCTGCAATAGAATTAACAACGACCATTGCTCTCGACAGTATTCATTTCGATGAAGATAATTTGTCGGTTTATAACATAAAAACAAATGCTGAAGCCGGTTACTTCCCTGCTCATCCGGAGGATTTCTATTTAAAGCTTCAGGATTTTTCGGCATCATTACAGCACGATTGCCAGTCTACCGGATGGATCGTCATCAGAAACCTCAACCGGCTATACATCAATTCAGCGTTGAACACAGATGTAGATTTTTCCCTTCTTTCTGCCAGTATCCCTGAATTACCAATAAAGGAAGGAAACGGAAACATTAATCTTCAATACAAAGGATGCCTGAAAGACCTGCAGAGTGCCTGGAAAAAAGAATTGCTGATTGCCGAGATCAGTACTGACTTTGACCTCAGAAACCTGATGATTGCCCCGGAAGGAAAAGATCCATTAAGAATAGCTGCTATTAAAGGAAATGCCACACCCCGGAAGGCGAATATTCCGGAGGCTGTTTTAAGTTACCGCGGCAGTGATCTCACAATTTCAGGAACAATGGAAGGATTAACAGAATCCCTGCTGTCAAACAATGCTAAAACGGTTCATGCCAGTTTATCAATACTTTCAGAGTCCTTTAATATTGATAACTTTCTTGCTGATAAAAACAACTCGAGTACAGGTAACACCTTTAATATCAACACCCTTCCCGGGATTGATGCCACCATTAGCCTGGTTGCAGATGACATTATTTATCATCAGGATAATTTTACTGATACAAAAATGGATATCAGGATAACCGACAAGGACATCTTTCTAAATAACATACAGTTATGGCATAACAAAGGGCATATTAATGCTACTGCCGCCATCACGGATTATCGGTCAGCACCATTGTTGAAAGCCAGTGTGGAAGGTAATTCCCTGGATATATCCAAAATCTTTTATATCTGCGACAATTTTGGTCTTGAGGTCTTAACGGATGAAAACATCAGTGGAAGTCTTACTACCGACCTACATATTACCAGTCCTCTGGATTCCGGGTTCACACCTGAGCTAAGTTCATTAACCCTGGACGCAAACATTCTTATTCGAGATGGCAGGCTACATAATTTTGGCCCGCTTACAGATTTCAGTGGATTTCTGGCTTTGGATGATCTCAGCGACATTCAGTTCGAAACGCTGGAGAATCAGATCTATATACATAATAACGCGATCATTATTCCATCCATGGAGGTCAGAAATAATGTATTGGATTTGTCGATGGAAGGCAAACAAGGATTTGATGGCAACCTGGACTACCATATAGACCTTGCACTGGCAGAATTACTCAGTAAAAAGTACAACCAGAAGAACCCTGACAGTGAATTTGGGGTTATTCAGGAGGATAACAGAAAGCAGACACGCTTGTATATTGCAGTATCCGGAACGAGTGAATCGCCAAAATTCAGATATGATACGCCAAAAGCCAGAAAAGCCATCAGCAAGGAGCTGGAAAAAGAGCGGAAGGAATGGCAGGCGATAACGCAACAGGAAGAGGCAGATTCGGTAGCTATACCGGAGGCCGGGAAAGGGTTTAATATTCAATGGGACAAGAAAGAAGAGGAGCAGGATAGTGTTATCAGGAAAGTGAAAAAAAAGAAGCGGTTTGAGATCGATTGGTGACGGGGAATAGCTGTTTTGTTACCCTCCTGTTGACAACATTTTTATTTCCCCTTCCGCCGCATGGGATTTGAAACCCGAAAAACAGACTTATTTTTAGAGGTTATCATCCTTGTATATCCTTCCTTTACCCCTCGGATATCTTCAATAGTATAAAATGCACCGGGATTATGCTGCTGCACAATTTCCAGGGCCTCAGGAACACTACGGCGATCCATTACACTAAAAATCATCTGGCTGGGCCCCAGTTTGCCGTTGATATCCATTGTTGTAATACCAAAACCCTTTTCCCGCAAATTTTCGGCAAGAGCCGTAGTATCCTTCTTGGGGAACACCCGGAACATGACAGTACCGATTTTCATCTTTTCTTCAAGGTAGATACCAATATAGTTGCCGGCAGCAAAACCACCTCCATAGGCAATATAACACATAACATTATTGAGGTGTTGCATAATCTGACCAATGGCAATCAGCCAGATAATGACTTCAAAGAACCCTAAGATAGGCGCCATATGCTTATTACCTTTGGAAACAAAAATCAGACGCATCGTTCCAACACTTACATCCATTATTCTTGAAACGAATATTAACAGAGGTAATAAAACCCATGTAAACCAGGGAGATGTCATAAAAGATTCCATAGCATTTATTTTTTTGCAAAAATACAAAACATCGTATACCACGGTCAGAAATAGTGCAACTGCGTTTTTTTTTGTACGTTTGGATGTCAATACAATAGACGGTTAAACTTATCGTTCACTATATCAATGAGTATCTTCGATTTTTACAGCAAAAAACACCGGTGGAAATGGCTGCTGTTTTTCACTTTTGTGGCTATCGTAACGATTTCGTTATGGTATACCAACACGATTGTTTCAAAAATTGCCCGTGATGAGAAGAAAAATGTCACCTTATGGGCTGATGCCATTAACCGCAGAGCCGAACTGGTAAACTATACCGAACAATTTTTCCTTCGCATCCAGGAAGAAGAACGGCGCCGTGTAGAGCTGCTGGCAGAAGCTACCAAACGGGCCGTGGAGGCAGAAACCAACGAAGAGCTTACGTTTTATTCCAACATCATACAGAATAACAAAACCATCCCTGTTGTTCAAACCAACAGGCAGCATAAAATCCTTGGTGCCAGAAATGTAGAATTCAACCCTGACACCGTTGCGTTCCTTCGTGGAGAGCTGCTGAAAGAATTCTCGGTTTATGATCCTGTAACCGTCGATGCAGGGGGAACAATCAATTATCTGTATTACAAAGAATCAAAAGTCTATACAGAGCTCAGAGATTATCTGGATGAGCTTATTCGTGACTTCTTCTCCGAAACGGTCATAAACTCTGCTTCGGTACCGGTAATTATTACCGATAGCAGCATGAATAAAATCATCGCCCAGGGGAATATCCCCTATGAAAAAACCAGCGACTCCATCTATATGCATAAGATGATTGAAGATATGCAGTCGCAAAATACACCTATTGAATTACAGCTTGAAAAAAGCACAAATTATATCTTCTATAAAGACAGCCTGATACTCACCAAATTACAGCTATATCCAATTATCCAGCTTGGCATTATTGCTTTGTTTATATTTATCAGCTATCTGATATTCAGCACCTCCAGGAGATCGGAACAAAATCAGGTGTGGGCAGGAATGGCAAAAGAAACAGCCCATCAGCTGGGAACACCATTGTCAAGTATCATGGCGTGGAGCGAACTTCTGCGAATAAAAGGAGAAACAGATGTTGCAGATGAACTCGATAAAGATGTTCACCGGCTTGAAACTATTGCACAGAGGTTTTCAAAAATCGGCTCCGAGCCAACACTGAAAGATGAAAACATCGTTCATACCGTTTCCGAAGCTGTTACATACCTCAAACAACGCACTTCATCAAAAGTAACGTACAATATCAACCTTCCGGAGAAGGATCATATTATTGTACCCCTGAATATTCCACTCTTCGAGTGGGTTATAGAAAACCTCTGCAAAAACGCTATCGATGCCATGGGTGGTGCAGGATCAATAACCCTGACGATGACAGAAGAAAATGACCTGGTTATTATTGATATCGCGGATACAGGTAAGGGAATCCCAAAGGCCAACTTCAAGTCCATCTTTAATCCGGGAGTAACATCAAAATCCAGAGGATGGGGCTTAGGCCTTACACTGGCAAAAAGAATTATCAACGAATACCATAACGGTAAGATCTTTGTAAAAAGCAGCATGCTGGATAAAGGCACAACGTTCCGTATCATTCTGAAAAAATAATTATGGCCGGAATATATATTCACATCCCGTTTTGCGTTAAAAAATGCCACTACTGCAACTTCTTCTCTCAACCGGCACTTGATTTAATTCCTGCATACGTCAATGCACTCTGCGACGAACTGGTGCTCCGGAAAGCGTACTTAAATGAACCGGTTGAAACAATCTACTTCGGGGGGGGAACACCAAGCCTGTTGCAGCCATCTCAGGTTGATGCAATTCTTAATACAATATATAAGCACTTCTCCCTGAAGCTTCATGAAGCGACCTTTGAGGTAAACCCTGATGAGTTATCAGAGTCGTATTTGCACAATATCCGTTGTTCAGGAATTAACAGACTCAGTATCGGCATACAATCGTTCAACGACAGGGATTTGACATGGCTTAACCGCAGACATTCGGGCGATCAGGCACAAATGGCCGTATGTAATGCCCGTAAAACAGGGTTTGACAACATTTCCATTGATCTTATTTACGGCATTCCTATTCAGAGTCTTGGGCAGTGGGAGGAACAAATCAACATAGCCACAGGCCTGACGCCGGAACATATTTCAGCCTATGCATTAACCGTTGAGCCCGGAACAGCATTACATCATTTTATTAACACAAAAAAATATCAACCTGTTTCCGATGAGCATAGCAGAGCGTGTTTTGAAATATTGGTACAAAAATTAAAAACTGCCGGGTATTATCATTACGAAGTATCCAACTTCTCGCTGCCTGGAAGGGAGTCAATGCACAATTCGGCCTACTGGAACCAATCAACTTATCTTGGCGTTGGCGCATCAGCACATTCCTATAATGGTACTTCACGGCAATGGAACATCGCTGCCATCAACAGGTATATCAATGCTTTACAACAAAAGGCAATCCCGGCTGAAAAAGAAATCCTGTCGGAGAAGGATAAAATCAATGAATATATTATGACGCACCTCAGAACAGCTGATGGTATTCACAATGAATACATTAGGGAAAACTTCGGGGAAGATACGTTCAATTCAGTGCGATCAAAAGCAACACTTTATATAAATAATGGTCTATTATTTGAGACAAATAACCATATTTGCACCACAGAAGAAGGGTGGTTTCATCTCGATGGCATCGCCTCTACGCTGTTTGAATAAAGAAAGCCTTATAAAGTATTGTATTTCAAGTGTTTATAATGCATAAAAAAGAGGACTTTTAAAATAAAATAATTATTAACTTTGCACTCAAATTAAACCAGGCGAGCTATGCCAGTACCAGTTATAGGATCAATACTTAAGAATGTTGTGGAAAACAGAGGGTCAGGAGACCCGATCTACGAAAATGTCCATGCCATTCAGGTGGAAGAGTTGCGAAAACTCCTTCGTAAAAGTCAAAATACTGAGTTTGGGAAGGCCCATCAGTTTAGTGAATTACTTCGTTGTAATGACGAAGACATTATCAGTGAATACCAAAAACGGGTTCCTGTATTTGACTACAACTCCATGTTCAAGGCCTGGTGGAACAGAAGCCTTAACGGGGAATCAAATATCACCTGGCCGGGAAAAATAAAATATTTTGCCCTGAGTTCCGGAACATCAGAGGCATCAAGTAAATATATTCCCGTTACCACTGATATGGTGAAACAGATACGAAAAACCAGTATCCGTGAAGCCTTATCCCTGGCACACTACAACCTCCCAAAAGAGTTTTATACCAAGGGAGCTTTGATGCTTGGCGGAAGCACGCATCTTGATTATAACGGCGTATATTACGAAGGTGATCTATCGGGAATAAACACCGGGAAATTGCCTTTTTGGTTTCAGCGGTTTTACTATCCGGGAAGAAAAATCTCCAGAGAAAAAGACTGGAACAAAAAGCTGGATGAAATTGTACGCAAGGCAAAAGACTGGGATATTGGAGCTATAGTAGGTGTTCCTGCATGGCTTCAGATTCTTTTGGAACGCATCATTGAGCATTATGAGCTCACAACGATACACGATATCTGGCCGCATCTTTCCATCTTTGTTCATGGTGGTGTAGCTTTCCAGCCTTATAAAACTGGCTTCGAGAAATTGCTTGCTCATCCGCTTATTTACATGGAGACCTATCTGGCATCCGAAGGATTTATTGCCCTGCAGACACGCCCCAATGTTGAATCCATGCAGCTAATCGCCGACCATGGTCTGTTTCTGGAGTTTGTTCCTTTCAACAATGATAACTTCGATGAAGATGGTAATATAAAGCAGAACCCTGTTAGTATACCCCTGCATCAGGTTGAAGAAGGGGAAATCTATGGCCTGCTGCTTTCTACCTGCTCCGGAGCATGGCGTTACCTTATTGGTGATACTGTAAAATTTACCGACAAGGAACGATGTGAGATTCAAATTACCGGAAGAACAAAACATTTCCTTAGCCTTTGTGGCGAACACCTGAGCCAGGAAAACATGAATATGGCTGTTCAGCTACTTGAAGAACAGCTCGACCTGGAAATTCGTGAATTCTCTGTTGCCGGAACTAAGCACGAATCCATGTTTGCCCATCATTGGTTTATCGGTACAAACAGAGATGCAGACCCTGAAGCCGTTCGTAATCAGTTGGATGAAAATCTTAAAGCTCTTAACGACGATTACAAAACAGAACGTATTGCCGCAATTAAAAATGTTAATGTTACTCTGCTACCGGTGGAGGCTTTCTACGACTGGATGGAAATGAAAGGTAAAACCGGCGGGCAACACAAATTCCCGAGGGTTCTTAAAGAAGCACAATTAACAGAATGGCAGGAATTTATTAAGCGCTATACTGAAAAATGATCCGTACGATTTTCCATGGCATAATTCTGGGTTTAATGATTGCGATAAGCATTGGCCCTGCCTTTTTAGCTATCATGCAAACAGGCATGTCGCGTGGTTTTAAATCAAGCTTTTTCATGGCGCTGGGCATTTCTGCTTCCGATATAACACTCATTGCGATCTGCTATATCGGAGCTTCCACATTTTTCGACGACCTTTCGAACAAATTATTCATTGGTGTTATTGGAGGAATTATTCTTATCGGTTATGGTATTTATTCATTTTTTAAAAAACCTGATGAATTAATTGCTGCTCCCCCCCCATCGGAGAAAAAAAATCTTTTGCAAAAAATCACCAGCCGTGATGCCGGAATTGCAACCTACATCGTCAAAGGCTATTTTATGAATCTGTTAAACCCGTTCCTGCTGGTGTTCTGGCTAACAGCCATGGGCTGGGTCAGTGCAAATGCGCCCGAAGGAAAACTCCTTAACTACAGTATAGCCTTCTTTAGCGGTACCATTTGTACCGTATTTGCCACAGATATGATTAAAAGCCTTATTGGCACCAAAATCAGTAAATACTTAAATCCCAGAAACATCCACTGGTTGAATCGTATTGTCGGTATAGCCCTTTCAGTGTTCGGAATTATTCTTATCTTTAAAGTTATTACAGACTTTACCTGATTATTATGAAAAGACAACTTAAAAAGAACTGGTGGTACCTTGGAATACATGGTATTGCTGCCATCATTGTCGGGCTGCTGGCATTACTTCTCCCGGAAACATCAACAAACCTTGTTCTGCGTATTCTTGGAGCTACAATGTTCACCGGAGGAGCAATTCTTATCTTTTCAGATTTACGAAATAAAAACAAAAATCTTTCCTGGGGTTTATGGATAACACAGGGTATTGCACTGGCACTTCCCGGGATCATCCTCCTTGCAGCACCGCAGTTTGTCGTGCGGTTTATCTTTGTGCTTTTCGGGCTTTGGGCTATTGTGGCAGGCATTTTTCATATTATTACGATCTTTTCCTTACGGGATATTTTTTCCAATTATATCGTTAGCCTTTTTAATGGTATTCTAATGCTTGCAATCGGAGTTCTGCTGATAAGCAAACCCGAAAGCATTGCCAATACGCTGATGGTATTTATTGGGATATACCTTCTTATTTATGGCATCTGGCAGATATATATGGCCATAAGAATAAAAAAAGAGCTCAACAACTGGCAGGAGCCGGAAATACTGGAATAAAAAAAAGGCATACCCGAAGGCATGCCCCATAAAACCCACACAATACAAATCTATCCACGTATTGCCTTAATACCCGGAAGTTCTTTTCCTTCAATATATTCAAGCATTGCTCCACCACCGGTAGAAACATAGCTTACCTTATCTTTGAGGTTATACTTGTTAATGGCTGCCACGCTGTCGCCACCGCCAATGAGTGAAAAAGCACCTTTTGCTGTTGCTTTAGCCACTGTTTCGGCAACAAAACGGGTACCTGCAGCAAAATTATCCATCTCAAAAACACCCATAGGGCCATTCCAGAGAATGGTTTCCGAAGCCATTAGGATTGCTTCAATCTCTTTCATGCTTTTTATTCCAATATCCAAACCCATCCATTCACTGTCAATAGCATCAGCAGCAACCTCTTTGCGGTTGGCATTGTTATCAAAAGCATCGGCTTCTATAGCATCAACAGGAATGTAAACGTTAACATTCTTTTCTTCTGCCATTTTCAATGTTTTTCGTGCAAGATCAAGAAATTCATCCTCTACAAGCGATTTCCCGATTTCACCACCCGTAGCTTTCACAAAAGAAAACATCATTCCACCGCCAATAATTATATTATCAGCTTTATCAAGCAGATTTTCGATAATCTGTATCTTACCGGAAACTTTAGCGCCTCCGAGGATAGCCGTAAATGGCCTGCGTGAATCCTTCAGCACTTTATCCATGCTCTCAATCTCTTTGCCCAGCAGCAAACCAAACATCTTTTCTCCTTCAGCAAAATACTGCGCTACAATGGTTGTGGAAGCATGAGCACGGTGTGCCGTCCCAAATGCATCATTTACATATACATCGCCATGTTTTGAAAGTTTCTCAGCAAAATCAGCATCACCTTTGGTTTCTTCTTTATAAAAACGCAGGTTATTGAGTAAAAGGATCTCACCCGGCTTCAATGCGGCAGATAATGCAAACGACTCTTCGCTAACACAATCATCAGCAAATTTTACCTCCACACCTGTTACCTCTGTAAGGTAGGGCAACAGATGTTTCATGGAAAATTTCTCTTCCGGCCCTTGTTTCGGGCGACCCAGATGTGACATTAATACCACAGATCCACCATCATCCAACACCTTTTTAATGGTTGGTAATGCAGCATTTATACGGGTAGGATCGGTTATGGTGAATTCCGAATCAAGCGGAACATTAAAATCAACACGTATTAAAGCACGTTTGCCGTTAAAATTATAATTCGCAGCTGTAGTCATAAGTATATTGTTCTAATTATTATTAAAATTTTTGAGCTTACTAAGATAAAACAAATTTACAGGACAAAAGTGCAGGGCAAACGGAAAAAAGTATGCAATCGTTTGCAAATTAAGGAATTGTAAAGAAATCAGGGACTAACCTCTGTAGAGTTTATTTCCAAGTACCCGGGGGCTAAGCAACGTATCGGGCAACAATGCCGGAGAAGAAACCCTGACCGGAGAGATATCAATACCTCCGCGGCGTGTGTAAAGGCATGCCACGCCCAGTTCTTCAGGATGATACGCATCCCACAGGCGTTTATAAATCATCTCACATACCTCTTCATGAAAATGATTCTCATTCCGGAAACTCACCAGATAGCGCATCAAGGCCTCCGGAGCCGGGCCCCTGTCGCCCTTAAAGGTTATAAAAACCGAACCCCAGTCGGGCTGGAACGTAACTTTGCAATTGCTACGTAATAAATGACTGCCCAGCTGAAATGCTTTTATACCATTGTCCCCAACCAATACTTCCGGCGATTCATTAAAATGTGTAAAGTCCAGATCCGAGAAATCATACTTCTCCTCAAGAAGCTCCCAATGAACAAAATCATTCTCTGCCTCATCAGGGCCGTCGAAAAAAGCGACTGTAGGCAAGGATTCAAGGATCCTGTCAAGGTCATTCTGAACCGTTGCAACAAGCAATTTAATACCCTCCTGCTTTGTATTCCCCATACGGGTCATATTAAAGGAGTTAAGATATAGCTTCAACGACTTGCTTTCAACAATAAACGGACTGCTTTGAGGGATAATAATCTTCAACACCCCGACAACAGGCATTCCCCTGCGGGTGAGGAAACTTACTTCCCATGCATGCCACACATCAAAGCCCAGAAAACCGGGTGTCGAGTCGTCGATGCCATATGCAGTACGATTAATGCTTCTCGGGACAGGCTCCAGCACTGAAGGGTCATACTGCTGAGGGTATCCCGAACGTTGCCCCAGATGGGTAAGGTTTTCTTCCATAATTCAATTATTTATACCCCTTCACCACAGCCAAACAAGGCAATATGCATTCGGGGCGCAAAACGCCATCCATTGCGGATAGCCATACCAACAACGGTTGTTGTTGTTTGTGCAAGCTCTGCAGTATCCGAGCCCAATGGCATTAACAAAATATCATCGCCGGAATAACCATGTAGGGTATCCAGAATTGTGATCACCTGTTTTTCATCTTCTTCAGAAGCAATAACAAACTTAAGCTGCAAATCCATGGCAGGGTTGGAATTTCGATAATCAAGATAATCCTGCAAAACAGCTGTATTAATTCTTGTTTCGCGGTGCATTGTGCCCATAGCATCAGCAGAGTCAAGTTTAGGACTAATACTTACCAGGTTAAGCCGTTGAGCAAGAGGTTCACAAAAAAGTGTACCATTGGTCTCCATGGTTACCTTCACCAAAGGGTTGTAATGATGCAGATAATCCAGAAAAACAACCAGGCTGTCAGCCTGTAAAACAGGTTCACCACCGGTAATAACCAAATGTGAAATGGCACCAAGGTTTTGGGCTACACGACGGGCAAGATCCTCTGCCGGAACCTTTGTAACGGGCATGCCCGACTGAATTGCTGAAGGAGTATCACACGGAGAGATAGTTCCATCGGGCAGCCTCCAGTGGCAGTTAAGATTACAGCCGAAAAGCCGAAGAAAAAGAGATGGCATTCCCGCCAGCTTACCCTCACCCTGCAATGTGCCCGAAACCGACAACCCTGTAGAGGCCGTCTTTCCGTCCTCAACAACAGGGAACAACCCTTCCCGGGCCAAACGCAATATGGCATTCTCACTGCCCTGCATTACAGATTCTGTTCCACCTCCGGATTATTATATTTCTTACCTGATTTTAAATCTCCCCACCAGTCTGAGGGCCACTCATCATGAATAGGTGAAGAAAACTGTATATCCTCAAGAGTAAATTTTACAAGATTAAGATCCTCCCTGAAGGCCTCAGCAAAACCGGTACTTGTTTCATGTACTTTAACGGAATGCAGCCTGATGAGCCCCTCGCCATTACGGAAAACCGTATTTTCCAAAATCTTATCAATAATAAAATAAAACATAAGTGCATACCCTTCGGCAGAAGGAGAAATGGGTATTTCGGCTACGCGCTGTGTATTGGCATGGATCCACGATTTAAAATCATCCGATTCACGATCCCACAAACTGTAGGAATGATCAAAGCTATCCACAAGCAGCTTTACCTTATCAAGTAACATAAAATCCATAACCATATAGCCATTATCAAGCTGATTGGATTCAATAGTAACCTCAACACCATAGGAATGCCCGTGGATATTATATTTACAGCGTTGCGAAGAGCAATTGCGCACAATATGAGCTCCTTCAAAACGAAAAGCCTTACGTATTTTCATAATTTATATTTTTTCCAGCTGCAAAGTTAAAACAAGAATCCGATATTGATATAGGTTCCTGCTGTTCCATCACGGGAATCCAATGCACGCCCATGGTTAACGGCAAGAATAAAGTTCTCATTAAGGGCTATATAAATACCGGCTCCTGCTCCGGCATGCAAGCCTTCCTCATCAGTAAACCACCTGTTATATTCATCAGCAGGAACATTTTCAGTATCAATGTCATAAGGGACAAAAACCCGGCCCAAATCAAGGAACGGAGTAAGCGCAATATAGAGGTTTTGATTAAAAATAACCGTTTTAAAAACTTTATACCTGAGTTCAAAATTAGCATAACCAGTTCCATTACCCACAACGCGGTTGCGCATCACGCCTCTCAGGCTTCTGGATCCTCCAAGGCCCTCACTATATGCCGACCCCGGCCAGCTACTGGCCATGAAGGGCTCAAAATAATGCGGTGATGTCCCTGACAGTGTTTGCTGATAGCCCAAACGATAAGCAAATGTAAGATGATCGGGCCACAAGGTAAAATACTGGCGGTGCGTAAAGGTGAATTTCGAAAAAGGCTTACCAAAAGAACCTACCATACCTGAAGAAGCGGATAAAATTGCCTCAGTCCAAACCCCTCGCTGTGGGTTTGCCTCATTATCCCGGCTATCGTATACAACACCCAGCTTAAACAGGTCGAATGAGCCCCCTTCCTGCTCTTGCTCCGGGATAACACCCCATGAACAATAATTCTCCCACAACCCGGGAACAGTATCCTGGGAGGGCAATAAATCCCCTCCCGATTTTCCTTTATTCAAACGCTCAATATCAACAGAACCCAGGTTATAACTAAAATATCCCAAACCGGCAATCCATCTGAACTGCTCACTGGTAATACTGCCCTGAAAATCAACCGTTACATTTGTCCTTTTGCGTTCCAGACGATAAAACATACGCGAAAGATATTCCGTATCACCGGTTGTTGCCAGCTCAGGATAATACGAACTCCTGTAACCATTAAAACCATAAAAATCAAAAGCCCTGTCTTTGATATAATTAAAAGATGCAGTAAGACGGAGATAATAATTCTTCATTAGCTGATCGCTATCATAATAAAACTTGCTCAGTGTACTGCCTTTGGTTGTCGTGCTTAATTCATAATAAATACTGTGCAGGTACTTAGGATAAGTAGTGCCATCACCATAATAAAAAAAGTTTACCAATGCCCCGTATTTAAAACCCAGATCAGTATCATAGGCAATAGCCGGAAGGGCACCAAAAGTCCATCCGGTTTTAACATTATCCGGTATTTCTGATGTGTCCTGCTGAGCAAAAACAATCATTACACTAATGAGCATGCTCACGGTGAAAAAAATATTCTTCATGGTAAGTAAATTGAGTTAGTACAAATTTGAGGTGTACTAAGGTAATCATTTCTCACTAATAGCGCCTACCGGACAAAGGATTTCGCATTTTCCACAGGCCATACATAGCGTCGGGTCAATGACAGCCCGATGAAGATCACGTTTCAGGGCATCATCTTCACAAGAGCCCCAACAGTCGCCGCAACTGGTACATTTATCGTTATCGATAAAGGGTGACACATAATTCTCCGGCAAAAGCTTAAGAATAGCTCCCTCTTCACAGACCTCAGCTTTATAACAATCTCCACAATCGGTACAGGTCTCCTGGTCGATAAAAGGCTCATGGTATTCCGTTGGTTCCACACGACTGATGGCATCCCATTCACACACTTCGGAAGTCACACACTCACCGCATTTAGTACACTTATTAAGCTCCACGACCGGCTCATGGTAACCCGACGGGTATTGTTTTTCGATAGCATCAAAATCACAAAATGCATCGCGCACACACTCATCACACTGTGTACAGGCATCTTCATCAATAAACGGCTGATTATAATCAGGAGGCACAATTCGCTCAATACTGCTATAGGGGCAATAATTGTCGAGCACGCACTCATCGCAATTCACACACAACGATTTATCGATATACGGAGCATGATAATCCTGAGGAACATCCTTGTAAATTGCATTATGCGGACAGAAGGAGTCTTCGATACAATCACCGCAGTTGGTACATTTATCCGAAAGGATCACCGGATCGTGGTAGGGTACCGGATCCTCCACTTTTATGGCTCCCTTATCACAAAAGTTATCTGTAATGCAATCCCCGCAATTTGTACACTTGTTTATATCAATAAACGGATCCTGGTAATTGGAAGGTATCGTACGTACAATAGCATCTTTATCGCAAAAACCAAGCGTTATACAGTCGTTACAGTTGGTACATTTATCGGTATTAATCCGTGGTTCATGATAATTGGGAGGAACATGGCGGGTAACAGCATCGTATTCACATTCATCATAACAGGCTCCACAATGAATACAATCGGTTTGATCAATCTGAACCTTACAGGGAGTAATAGCACTTTTAGGACAAACATCGGCGCAGATTCCACAACGGGTACACAAATCATGATTTATAACGGCTTTGTTATTTACAATGGTAACAGCATTTTCCGGGCAATTCGACACACAGGGCTTTCCACCGCAATGACAGTTTGAACCCACAATGTAATAATTAATTCCATTCACCCAGGAAATACATGAAGCACCCTCCTCTTCGCAGGCCTCCTTACATTCGCCACAACCCACACAATTACTGTTTATATCGTAATCGCTTACGGAAATTTCAATAGCCTCTTCAGGGCATAGCGGTGCGCATAATCCACACTCAATACAATTATCTGTGTCTATATCATGAGTTATAACAGATATATTTATGGCATTCTCTTCACACTTTTCTTCACATTCACCACAATCAATACACTCCTGCCGGTCGATATAATGTTGTTTTACAGCAATACTAATGGCATGCTCATCACATTTTGGCATACACTCGCCACAGTCGGTACACAGCTCCTTGTTTATGGCATGGTTTACAACCGACACTTTCAAGGCACCGTATTCACAATGTGGCACACATTCGCCACAATCACGGCATGTTTCACGGTTTATATCATGCTCCACAACGCTGACATGAATAGCATTCTCAGGACACCGATCGACGCACAGCCCGCAGTCGCGGCAGGCCTCAGGTATTATATTATGCAGCGCGGGACTAATATTTATGGCATCCTCAGGACAAACATCCACACACTTCCCACAATCGCGGCACAGCTCTTCGTCAATATTGTAATAAACATACGCTATTTTAATTGCATCATGCTCACATGTTGATACACATCGCCCACAATCCGTACACTTCTCCTTATCAATCCGGTAATCAACGCCACATACTGTAATGGCATCATCATGACAAACATCACGGCATTTACCGCACTCTGTACACGACTCCTTCTCGATGGTGTATTGGGTTTCCACAGGTAATTCCAGCGCCTTATAATAGCACGCAGGAATGCAGTCACCGCATCCTATACATAAATCAGGATCTATGTTATAAACATCAAAAACGGCCTTTGTACATTGGGTAAGTACCGGTAATGTTGATACCGTCGCACTACCAACGGCGATTTTCGAACTTACTCTTATAAAATCTCTTCTGTCTACCTGCATCTGTTTGGGAAACTGCTTGTTTTATATCTACAAATATAAATATATCAATATTAAAATTATTTAGATTAGAAATAAATTACCGGCTATGCAGTAATGCCTTAAAATGCTCCTCCAGAACATTCAGGGAAAGGGTTGGGTATTTTTCTTTTAGCCAGTGAATAACATCTAATTGTTTATAAATAAACGATTTACCGTCATCAGATTCCGGATTCATTATTGTATGCCCGGATGCCTTTACCACCGGAGAGATATCACTCAGAATATCTCTGGCTGTATTATCAAGGTAAGTTTCCATAAATCGCTCTCGTATATATTCCACAGCAACCGGGGAAGGATGAAGCATATCATCGGCATAAAAGCGATAATCACGAAGGTCATCCATCATAATTTCGTAGGCAGGGAAATACGAAACAAAATGGAATGCGCGGGTAAGCTCATGCACCAGATTTATGAGCAATGCCTTTGATTGCTGGTTGTTCACAGCTCCATCGCGCCAGTGCCTGACAGGGCTTACAGTAAAGACAATCTTCAGGTTTCCGTTGTTTTTATGGATTTTCTGAATCAGATCACTCCATTGAGAAACAAGGGTATCGAAGGGTAATAATATGCGTTCAAATGCTGATGAGGGCATTTTATGACAATTTGCAACTATTTTATTGTTTGCAACAGTCCGAAAAGCCCAAGCAGTTCCAAAAGTCACAAACAACCAGCTACCGTTTGTTAATGCATCATACGACCGGGTAATTTGTGCATTAATGGTGTCGGTCATGATTTGTTTATCAACATTGGAAAAGCTGCCATGGTGATCGAAACTTACATATTTATCATTAAAAAAAGCAAACTCCTCTCCGGTATAAAAATCCCGGTTAAGTATCCTTGTCAACGAACAATGTATTGAGGCAGGATTATAAAGAATCCCGAAAGGGTTAACAATTGCCCTGAAAGCGTGATTTTCAAAAAAGTTCCCGAGGTTCTCTGTAAAACAGGATCCTGTCCACAAAGAGCTTTGGTCAAATAAATATTTTTCTGACGACACAGGGATTTCAAATGTGGTTCGAAAAGTACCGGTTGTATTACGAATTTTCATAACATCAAATGTAATACTTTAGTTATTATCAATTGCAGCCGTTTTAACAACAGAAGAAACACATCAATATTATACCTGCGGGCCGGAAGAACGATTTACGAAGATGGAGGAAAGAGGGAAGAGGAAGACGGGTCACGTGGTTTTTTAAAATAAATAACGCAGAGTTTATCTTAATTATCCCTTGATATATAA
>CAZQNY010000004.1:0-64914 GCA_964594665.1 uncultured Bacteroidales bacterium | reverse complement strand
GGGTTCTGAGGTGTGCATATTCACCTTTCATGCCGGCGCCCCAGGCATGCCCTGAACCACGTGCAGGATCCACCTTGATTTTGCTGGCAAGATAATCTGCGCGCTCCGGGCTCCAGCCAAGCTTTGTCAGTAATACCGGAAGATGGGCCTCCATAGCCGGTGCATTGGGATAAAGTTTCTGTGTCATTGCATCAAGCATGGAAGCATCAATGGAGCTGCGTGCCTTAAAACCATCATACCAGATGTCGTAGGGTTGCAGCTTTCTGCCCAGCCGCTCTTCGATGATTTTTCCAACCTCTTTAATCTGTGGTGCTGAGATAAACTCAGTGAAGAGTTTTTCAACCTCTTCCTGCGGCATCTCCATACTACCTTCAAAGGAGCGTTTGATATAGGTATTCATATCAGGCTCATAAGGATCGATTGCCTTTTTTGATTTAAAGTTGTCGAGCAACATCTGATAGCGTGTGTCAGGCTCCGGAGTAGCATCAACCTTTTCACCTTCAAGGGTATAAAGCTGGTTTTGGTATGGATCCCAGGTGTACTCCCTGCTGTTGATGACCTCCTGAGGAATATCCTGAGCAATGATATGCTTCATCACCTCATAAATCATCATTTGCTTTTCAATACCTTCTTTTCCTGCAGCGTAGTTTGATTTTATTTCGTCGCGCAGATTCCAATGGCTTAGAAGAACCATGTCTTCAGGAAAGAACCGGTTATCTTTTTTATCCCGCAGGTATCCCATCATAATATTATATTCAGAAATATAGATATCCGAACGCGTTTCAGCGGCTGCTGTAGCCTGCGAGAGATGTGCAGGTACTCGTGAAGTAAATGTGTCTCCAAGACGCGCATAGGCCCACTCCAGACGAGTCCACTCTTTCCCAAGACTGTTCTTTTCTGAAAGTGTATAATAGGGGAAATTCAGGGTGATGATAAAGGCTATTTTGTTTGCATAGAAGTCATCAGACATATGCGCTCCGGCGGAATAACTTCCAAACATTGCGTCGATGGGATGCAGCGGACCGTTGTCGAGGTGCAGGTTCTCCATGAGCTCCAGACTGATTTTGTTGAAATGTCCTCCCAATGATTCCATATACTGACTGATCTTAAGGAAAACCATCTCTTTTTCATCTGCATCAGCAATAAAGTTTTCTTTACAGAAATCAGTAAACTCCTTTTCCGTTCCATTTTCTTCAAACCAAAGATTTGCGGTTTGAACTACACCACGCTCCATAAGAGCTGTCTGCGATTCTGAAAGACCATCCTTCAGGTTATGGATAACCTTTGCTGTTGTCTCTTTCGAAATATTCGATTTCATCTCGTTTTTGTGTGCTAAAGCAGTGGAGCATGTTACCATTGCCATTACCAATAACATAATACGTGTTGTTGATTTCATACTTTGTTGTCGTTTGTGGGACGCTAAAATAGGAATTCCTTTTTTAAAGGAGTACAAAATACGATTACAAAATGTAATGGGTTGTTTTAAAAGATAATTTTACAGACGTTAGAGTTTTTTCCCATCTCTGATTTAAGGAGAAATATACCATTATCAGCAGGTGTTGGTAATAATTCATTCAGAGGGAAAATGAATTTATTTCCTGATGTAACATCTTTTTTAGTTTCAGCAACAACTTCTCCCAGAATATTTATTAGGGTAAAATGAATGTTTCCGGTTTTTTTTGGGATAAATGCAATAACAGAAGTTGAATTGGCAGGATTTGGATACACGGATATTGAATTGTGATTTTCTTCATGTATTCCTGCAGGTCCGACATTTATCTGATAGATTGTTTCATTTTCCCACGATACTACCCATAAATACTCTCCGTCCCAGGCCATATCACGCGGGTTTCCGCATGGAGCATATACCTCAAGCTCAACAAATGCGGAGGGATATCGTATTTCATAGAGCATATGATTGTCCATATCAGAGCACCAAAGGCTGTTCCCATCACAGGTCAGGCCAAAGTAATGATGGTCGATAATATTATAGGAATCAATAAGCTCTCCTGAGTTCGGTTCAATTTTATCCATAGTACTGGTGCCTTCATAGATATAATTGGCGCTCCATAAGCATTGGCCGTCATATGCAAGGCCATGTGGCCAGGGATCTGAAGAGGGATACAAATGATCCTTAAGCTTTTCTCCTGTTTGCGGGTCAATCTTGAAAATATGACTGCCATTGCCGTTGGATTCATACCATCCGGTAGCCCACAGATATTCACCGTCCCATGCGAGGCCTTCAATATATTTTACAACAGTGGGGTAAGCGAACGATAATAACTCATTTCCTGTTTCCGGATCGAGCTTTATAAGTGTCTTTGTGACATAATTTGCTGTCCATAATGCCTCCCCGTCCCATGTTAATGCCCAACAATACCTGCTGGGCAAGGGAATAGAGTGAACCACATCTCCGGTGTCTTTTAATAAATAACTTGCGGTAATTGTTTTTCCTGTAAGGTCATCGAAACCGTCTTTGTTGTTGTCAACAGCCTGTCCGAGGGCAAATTGAAATCCCAGCAGCAGAGGAATGAGAAGAGATAAGTACAGATGCTTCATGGTATAGAATTTATTGATTACCATAAAGATACAACAATACTAGCCTTATGTCCAGCATTTTAAAAAATCAGGGTTACAGAATTCAGGTTAGTAATTCTGCGCGAGTATGTTCACCTGCATAAAGGTTAATCGATTTTTTTCAGATTACCTCTTTTGCTTAGCATGATGGCAATAGGTCTGCCACTGGGAAATTCCGACAGGATAAGTATGCAGATAACCGTAATAGGTACGCTCAACAGCATTCCGATTATACCCCATAAAGCACCCCAGAGAATAAGGGAAAGGAATACCACTAATGTGCTCATGTTGAGTGAGTTTCCCATTAATCTCGGGTCAACAAAGTTACCGATGATAATCTGGATTCCCCCAACGATTGCAAGAACCAGTATGGCCGGAGTTATATCCCCGAACTGCAACATGGCAAAAATCGCCGGAAAAATTGTTGCTACAAGAGATCCAATGGTTGGGATAAAATTTAGCAGAAAAATTAAGAAGGCCCAGAAAAACGGTGCATCAATGCCGATGGCAAGTAATGCAATATAACTTAATATCCCGGTCATCAGGCTGATAAGAGATTTTAAAGAAATGTAATTACCTACAGAATGATCAATAGCCTTCAGTATGCCATTTATGTGCTCCAGGCGTTCAGGGTCTTTATAAATTGCTTTCAGTTTGTTTTGAAATACCGATTCCTCCAAAAGTAAAAACACCAGGTATAGCAGAATGGTGAAACTGTTGCTTATCAATCCCCTGAGCGCATTAAATATGGATCCTAAAATAGACCCAAACTCCAGGTTGCCGGTAAGTTCTTTTATTTCCTCATTGAGATCAATATTAAAGGTATCGTTTATTGATTGACTTATTTTGCTGACGTTGGCTTCATAGGCCGGCATCGATTGGGAGAGTTGTTTGATATTGGCACTGATTAATTTTGCAGAGAGAGCTACCATACCAAGAATAACAATCGATGACAAGAGTGTCATCAGCCAGTTGGGCCATCTTTTGGTTAGGCGGGTTTTGTCAATGAGTTTTTTTACTACTCTGATTAAAAACCAGAATAGAATCGCCAGAACAAAAGGTACAATGAGCTTTTGTCCATAGATTAAAGCAAGCACAATTGTTATTGTGAGCAGCAGGTAGTAAATTTTCTTTGTTGCATTCATAACTCATTGATTAATTAATATAGAGACCTCTTGACTCTGATGCAAAAATACATTTATGGATGTATTTTTTATGCAGAAATATTATTTATTTTCAAATGTAGCAAAAGCCCTCACAGGTGATCCATCCGGGTTTTGCATGGGCAAAGGAATACCATAAAAGATGAATTCTTTCCCTTCCAGAACCTTTAGGTTCGTTAAATTTTCAATAAGAAGAATCTGATATTTCATTAATACTTTATGAGCTGTAAGATCTTGCGAATGCAAAGGATCAGGAGAGCATACATCCATTCCGATACCCTTAACATTAAATGTTGCCAGCAATTGACAAGCCTTTTCAGTAAATGTTGGATAATCGATATAGTATTCTTTCTGTCCCCAGAATTTGGAATGTCCGGTGTTAAAAAGAATAAAGTCAACTTTTGACATAACTCTCTTATGCTTCAAAATGAGCGTGTCATCAATGTTTTTACCTTTGTCAACAGGAATACAAATAGCTTTGCCTGTAAAATTGTGTATGGAATATTCATGTAATTTTTTGCCCTTTTCCAAAATATGTGCTGGTGCATCTATGTGTGTGCCGGTATGCGAACTAAAGGAATACTGGTATTCACAATATCCATCTTGTTTACAGGAAGCAATTTGCCTGATTTCAGGACCCTCTGTGCCAGGATATACAGACATTTGATCATTAATGGAATGCGATAAATCGATTATATTTTTTTTAATCATTACCTGATGGATGAGGTTAATAATTGAATGCATAAAAATACAATTTCTTTGTGTATATAAATAATGGTAGCCAATAGAATTCAATAAAACATTTTTTATTCTCATTGTTGGTCTATTGAACTGAGTGGATAAATAAGTGTTAATAAAGTAAAACGAAAACTATGAAAAATCTGATTTATGGCTGTATGGGACTTGGAGGAAATCCCTCAGGCTCCGTTATTGATAAAGAGACGCGCAACCATGCTTTTGCAGCTCTTGATATGGCATATGATTCGGGAATTACAATATTTGATAATGCTGATATATATAATGGGGGAAGAGCCGAAAAGGTTTTTGGATTATGGTTAAAGGAAAACCCCGATATGAGGGAAAAGATTATCATTCAAAGTAAAACGGGTATAAAATTACATGCAGGTCCCCATGCCTCAAGCTACTATGATTTTTCTGAATCTTACATCCGTCAGCAGGTGGAGGGAATACTGGATCGTCTGCAGGTGTCGTATCTTGATATGTTGTTGCTGCATCGTCCGGATGTTTTAGCACAGCCTGAAGAACTGGCAGAGGTTTTGAATAAACTTGAACAGCAGGGGAAGGTGAGGTCTTTTGGTGTCTCGAATATGTCTGTTGCGCAAATACAATGGCTGGAACATTCAACAGGAATTTCATTTCGTGCAAATCAGATTCAGTTTAGCCTTGGCCATTCATTTCTTGTCGATGAAACGGCATTTGTGAATACCGGAACACCTATGGATCAGGGGTTAAACGGAATGCTGTATTATGCAATGACAAAAGGTATGGAACTTCAGGCCTGGAGCCCGCTGGATAAGGGCCGCTTTTTATCAATACATCCCGATAGTACGCCGTCAGAAAAACAAACAACCGTGTATTTGAATCAATTAGCAGAAAAATACAATTGTACTCCCGGTGCAGTGGCACTAAACTGGGTGATGAAACTGCCTGCAGCGATAGCTCCCGTTATAGGTAGTACAACTCCCTCAAGAATCAAATCGCTGGCCAGGACATTGGATTTTGAAATTACACGCGATGAGTGGTATTCGCTATGGGTTTCTGCCCGTGGAAATAAACTTCCTTAAGCTGCTAATACAATATGCATTTCATAACAATGTTTTTTATTGGTATATTTTTATTACTTTTATCACCCTAAATGCAAAAAGTGTATTGCAAAAACTATATTAGTTTTGTATTTCTAACCGCCCCGAAAAAGAAAAAAACATGAAGAAGCATGAAAATCTGGTCCGGCTGTTTCAATCCACAATCCGAAACAACTGGAAAATAACTGCCCTGTCTGACTACCGAGGATCTGATAATACCTACCAGGATGTTGGAACCCGGATTATGAAAATCCATGCCGTATTTGAAGCCTGTGGCGTCAAGCGGGGAGATAAAATCGCATTGATTGGCAAGAATTCAGCTAACTGGGGAATTATCTATCTTGCTGCTGTAAATTATGGGGCTGTTATTGTACCTATTTTGCCGGACTTCAAAGCCGCTGATAGTCACCATATTGTGAATCACTCGGATTCAGTAGTGCTTTTTGTGGGTGACTCCCTCTGGGAAAAGCTGACCCCTGAGGAGATGAAAAACCTGCGTGTGGTAATTAAAATTCAGGATTTTTCTTTGTTGCATGTTTATGAAAAGGACCTTGATAAAAAAATTGGTGAAGCAATTCAACAATTTGAGGAATCCTATCCTGAAGGATTAAGCCCCGAAGATGTGGTCTTCCCTGAATGTAATAATGACGATGTGGCTGTGATAAGCTATACTTCCGGGACTACTGGCTTTTCCAAAGGCGTAGTATTACAACATAAGAGCCTTCTCGGAAACATGAATTATGCCCAGGAGAATATGCCGCTTAATGCAGACGACAAAATTGTAAGCTTTCTGCCAATGGCTCATACCTATGGATGTGCTTTTGAATTTCTGTTCCCCTTTACACTGGGGTGTCATATAACGATTCTTACACGAACTCCTTCACCGAAAATTGTTACTGATGCATTTCAGGAGATTAAGCCCGCATTAATTCTTTCTGTGCCTTTGGTAATTGAAAAGATTTACAAAACGCGAATCATGCCCTTATTCCATAAACGTTCTGTTTTTATTCTTTCCAAAATACCCATTGTTAACAAGCTTATTTATAAAAAAATTAAAGATACCATGTATCAGGTCTTTGGAGGTAATTTCCGGGAACTGGTTATTGGGGGTGCTGCTTTTAACCCGGAAGCAGAACGCTTTTTTAATAAAATTAAGTTCCCGTTTACCGTAGGTTATGGTATGACGGAATGTGGTCCATTAGTGTCATATGCCTCGTGGAAAACAACCAAACTGGGCGCTTCCGGGCGTGCAGTGGATGAATTGGAAGTTACGATCGACTCTGACGATCCACAGAACCAGGTCGGAGAGATCCTTATGCGGGGAAATCATGTGATGCAGGGGTATTATAAAAACCCTGAGGCTACAGCAGAGGCAATCGATAAGGATGGATGGCTCCACTCCGGTGACCTGGGTGTCATCGATAAAGATGGAAATATCTTTATTAAAGGCCGCTCCAAAAGCATGATACTTACCGCTGCAGGTAAGAATATTTACCCCGAGGAAATAGAATCCCTGCTTAATAACCGTTTTATGGTATCCGAGTCTGTTGTTGTAGGCCGTGAAAGCAGGTTGATCGCCCTGATAAATCCTGATAGAGATGCAATGAAAAAAGCAGGAATTACTGATGAGACGCTCCCTGAGGTTCTAAAGAAATATATTAAGGAAACCAATGAAAAACTACCGGGATATATGAATATTGCTACTTTTGAAATTCATAGTGAAGAGTTTGCAAAAACCCCAAAACGCAGTATCAAGCGATTTATGTATTCATAATGCCTGTTTAACTTATTGTGATGGTTACTTTTGTTCCCGGGAAGTGTTTCTCTCCCGGGAATGCATCAGTGATTAGCCGGGATTAAAAACGAAAAATACTATATCCAAAAGCATCCAGCCCGATAGCAAAGGAAAAACCTTTTTCAGATTTCTTGAGAATATTGCTATGCCTGTTTTCAGAGGGAATAGCTTCATTTATTTCAATAGAGTCGGTATTTAGCTCAATGGCCTGCAGAACATGATTTGTTAACGTAACCGTTATTTCTTGTGGCAAAACATTAAAGGAGCAAACAACAAGTATATTCTCACTGTCGCTATGTCTCAGGAAAGCATAAATCCGTTGATCTTCAAGTTGTGTGTTTACCCACATGAGGTCATAGAAACCTCCGTTGGCAATGGCATCAGATTTACGGCAAAAATTCAGAAGATTGCTGTATGCTGTTCTGATTTTCTGTTGTTTTTTGGGAAGTTTAGTGGTGTCAAATGCGCCTCCATTATTCCATTTCTGTACCTCTGGCATTCTCCAGTAATCGAAGATTGTTGTTCTGCCGTCATCACCACTGAAACCGGCGAGTTTGTCGCCCTGTTCACCCAGCTCCTGTCCGTTGTAGATCATCACCGGGCCCTTGTTCATCAACGCGGAGATTACCATTGCCGGAAGCGCCTTTTCTGGCATTAGTGCAAACTGACGGGAAGCAATACGTTGTTCGTCATGATTCTCCATAAAACGAAGCATATACTCATCAATACCGTTATGGTGTTGCCAGACGCGGGAGATATCCGCTATATTACCTTTGCCTTCTACAAGTTTACGAAGAGTATCATATAAGCCAACCTTGTCGTAGAGGTAGTCGAATTTACCTTCAAAGATATATTTACCATAAACAGCCGGATTATAGATTTCGGCGATAAATAATACTCCCGGGTTGCAGGCTTTTATCCGCGGAATAACCCAGCTCCAGAATTCTACGGGTACCATCTCAGCCATATCGCAGCGGAAGCCATCAACGCCTGAATCACACCAATACTCAAGAATATCACGCATCCGGTACCATGTATTGGGCACAGGAGGAAAATGGTGTTCCTGATGAAATCCGTAGTCTATGCCATAGTTGAGCTTTGCTGTTTCATACCAGTCGCTTGCCGATGGGGCAGGGGAGAAGCAATCATTCCCACTGGCTTTTGCCGGATATTCGTAATAGGGCCGCGTTTTCAGGAAATCCATATATCCACGGCATTTTTCTGCAGCCTCTTCGGGCACCAGAAACCGTTTTCCGGGGATATAGTAAAAGTTGTTATCCGGAAGAAACCGCTCCGAAGGATCGTCTGTTTTTCCAAGCTGTATGTGCCCTTCCGGAAGATTATCGGAAAAGTAATTCCTGGCGACATGGTTAGGAACAAAATCAATGATAACTTTAAGCCCGTGCTCGTGGGTACGCTTTACAAGTGCTTTGAATTCCTGCATCCTTTTTTGCGGAGCATCAGCCAGATCCGGACAAACATCGTAATAGTCCTTTATTGCATAGGGCGACCCGGCACGCCCCTTTACAACACATGGGTTGTCTTGCGAAATGCCAATGTCACTATAGTCAGTCGTTGTTGCGTGCTCCGGAATACCTGTATACCATATGTGTGTGATACCCAGTGCTGAGATTGATTCTAATGCATTGTCATTTATAGATGAAAAGGTACCACATCCGTTTTGTTCTTTCGAACCAAAAGGAGTGAGATTGGTGTTCTCGTTGCCAAAGAGCCGTGGAAATAATTGATATATAGCTATTTTCGTCCTCATTCTTCGTTCCCGTCTATTATTTCTGACTGCAAAAATACACCTATTTATAAAAGAGCGAAGAAAAACCTGTTAAGATAGTGTTGCGAATGGTATCGATATATTAAAAAACCCCGAACCGAAGAATGCGGACCAGGGTTTGTCACTATAGATGTGGTTTGAAAATTATTCTGTATAGTTGTCTTTTGTAAAAACATCATAAGTGAGGTTAACATACAGGTCTCCCAGTTTTTTCAGGCTTGTGACTACCTCATGTTCACGTTCAAGAACCATTGCCCGGAAAGCTGTCTGGGCTTCTTTGCCACGCCGTAATTGGGCCTTTTTTGTTTGCTGGTAGGTGATGTCGATGAAAACACGCAGATCAACATCTTCTGTTTTCAATGCATACAAACCATCCAGAATCAGTACATCGACTTTTTCAAAGTTTGTAATTAGTCTGTCAACCTGATCTGTAACAATGTCAACACACGGCATTTCCGATTCTTTACCGGCACGGAAATCTGCGATATTTTTGTTGATGACAGCCCAGTCGTATTCCGTATACCCGATACTTTCTCTACCGTGCGCTTCCCTCCACTGGTTGCGTTCTTCGGGAAGACTCATATAATAATTATCGGTATGCAAAGGCTTGGCTTTGAGCCCCGCTTTTTTGTATAGGTTTGCCAGGCAGTGCGATAATTCGGTTTTTCCTGATCCACTTTCTCCAGAAATAGCAACTACAAACCGACCATTACGGATTTCTTCAATATGGTCGAAAATTTTCTGAGCTGCCAGCTGATGCTTATCCTCTATTAATAATACGTCACTTAACATAATTCTGATGCTTAATCTAATTGCAATTTATTTAAAGATGCTACTCCATTATCAATTTCTGCATGGTACAGCGTTCCGTGGAAATAGAAACAGAATGCCATTTTTCGCCAGTGATCAGGCATAGAGGGTTCAAAAACGATGTTATCACCTCTGAGATCCAGCCCCGCGAATGCTTTTTGCGCAATTTCAATGGTTCCGGCCATAACACCTGCATGGATTCCTTCTGCTGTTGTGCCTCCCTGAATGTCAACAAAGTCGCTTCGCAATGCATCAAGATACAGCTCCCAGCTTAGCTTGTTGCGGCCAATCATCCGTGCCAGATATGCATGTACCACACGACTTAATGTGCTTCCATGGCTGGTACGGCCAAGGTAGTAGTCGAGGTTTTTACTGATGTAATCTTCCGGAACTGCGTATCCAAGGTCATTCAAAATACGTGTTACTGTTTCGTTATTAAGATTATAAAATGTCATCAGCGTATCAGCTTGTTTGGCAACTTTGAAACTGTCAGGACTTAATCCTTCCGATTTAAGAATCCTGTCCATGCGGTGTATGTTACCATAACGCTTGCGGTAGTCATCCCAGTCAAGCTCTTTTAAATCTAAGTAACCGTCAAATTGAGAAAGGATTCCATCTTCCGAGATGACAAGATTTACCTTTCCTGCAATCTTTTCCCATTGCTCTGTTTCTTTATCCGATACTTTGATTTTATCTGAAATCGCATCAAAGTTTATTTTATCGTTATTCTTTAATGCGATTACTTCTTCCAGTAGCCAGGTGGTCATAATGTTTGTGTAAGCATTATCTGCCAGTCCGCCTTTATCCTGACCGGGAAGCTTTTCATGGAATTCATCGGGTCCCATTACTCCATCAATGCTGTATCTGCCATTGGTGTTTTCTTTCATTTTAGATACCCAGAAACGGGTGATCTCAAGCAACATTTCCAGTCCGTAGCTATTCATGAACTCCACATCTTGTGTGGTATGATAATATGTAGATACATTATAAGCCACAGCCAGAGAGACATGACGCTGCATCGAGCTGTAATCATCGCCCCACTCACCTGAAACGGGGTTCAGGTGCACAACCTGGGTTTCTTCTCTGCCGTCAGAACCACTTTGCCAGGGATACATGGCGCCTTTATGACCATGAATATTGGCATACTCCCGTGCTTTGTCGAGTCGGCGATAGCGGTACATCAGCATTGCTTTTGCCGCATTGGGAAATGTTCTGCTGTACCATGGCATAACAAAAAGTTCATCCCAGAAGATGTGACCGCGGTATGCTTCACCATGCAATCCCCGGGCTGTAATACTTGCATCCAGCTTTTCGTTATGCGGTGAAAAACTGCTGAGCAAGTGGTAGATATGTAAACGTATAAGTTTCTGTGCCTCTCTGTCGCCTTCGATCTGAATATCTGCAACATCCCATAATTCACTCCATGCAGCCATGCTTTCGGTAGCGCACATGAAGTAACTTTCTGCTTCTTTAACATCGCTCATTGCCTGAGCTGCAAAGTCGTTTTTATTTCGAACAGAAGTGTATATGGCTGCGATTTTTTCCAGATCGAAAGTCTCTTCCTGTTGAAGATCGATATCCCAATATGCATAGGCTTTTCCGTTGCCTGTTTCCGTTCGCTGCGGCCTGGCTTCAGGAAAGCGAACAGCAACAGCAATGTTTACATCCGACTGGGTTGTGCGCACCTGAACCAATAGTGAATCATCCAGTGCCTGCTCCAGGTCAGCTTCAATTTGCTTTTGGTTTAAATCACTGTATCTTTTAACCCCTTCGTTAATGATGTCTCCGTTAATGCCGGATTTTACCGTGATCTTTCCACTGAAATTCAGGGGAGTAATACTATACATTAATCCACCGAGGTGCATGTTCTTCATGCTTGCAAATCGTGCAGACTCAATAAGAACCGTATGTCCTTCGGAATCGGTTGCGAGAATATCTCTGGTCATTTCACCCGAACCCATATCCAGGTTTCTGCGGAAGAATTCAATATTCCATGTGTCGGGATTAAACCATTCACCATCATTAATTTTAAATGATGTTGAGGTCCAGTCGGGGATGTTAACAAAATCTTCATTTTCAATATCCCGGTCACCAACTTTCGAAGTCAGACGGTTATATAAACCGGCAATATAAGTTCCCGGATAATGATTCTCACCGGCAAGACATTCTTCCATGGCGCCACGGGTACCAAAAAAACCGTTTCCAACAGTAAGCAGTGCTTCACGGGTCTTTTCCTTTTCCCTGTCGTAGTTTTTGTAGGTTATCTGCCATCCGTCTTCTTCCAGTCCTTCGTCAAACCAGGTGTCGATTTCTTCCAGTGTAATATCCCCCAGATCCTCAACGACAATGTCAGCACCATTTTTCTCCAGCTCATCAAGGTTGTCCTCTCTGGCAACACCGAGTACAAGACCAAAATTTCCTCTGCTGCCTGCCATAACACCGGAAACAGCATCTTCAACAACAACAGCCTGATCATAAGGGATGCCTATGATATCGGCAGCTGTAGTAAAAATATCCGGGTCAGGTTTCCCGCTCAGGTTATTGGCAGCACTGTATACGCCATCAACCTGCGCCTCAAAAATACCATCAAGTCCGGTGGCTTTTAATACGGCATCACAATTTTTCGATGATGTGGCAACAGCAATATGAATTCCTTCTTCGCGAAGTTCATTAATGAATGCTACAGATGTGGGAAATACCTCTACACCGTCTTTTGCAATTATTTCATTGAATTTTTCATTTTTTCTGTTTCCCAGCCCACATGCCGTGAACATTTCGGAAGAGTCTTCCGGAGACCCGTAGGGGAGGTTTATTGCCCTGGATTCCAGGAATGATGCAACACCTTTGTAACGGGGTTTCCCATCGACAAACGGTAAGTAGTCATCTTCATGAGTAAATTCCCGGAAAGGAACACCTTCCTGTTCGGAATAGGCTTTCAGAAACTCATCAAACATCTCTTTCCATGCCCGCGAGTGTACTTTTGCTGTTTGTGTAATCACTCCGTCAAGGTCGAAAATAACGGCTTTAAATGAATGCTTGTTCATATGTACTGTTCTAATGCTGTTTTTATCTTTTAAAATTATATCCAGAAAAATGAACAGGGTTCTAATGTGATCCCCTTTTCATTGCTCTCAGGGCAAAGCTGACCCAATCGATCTTCCCTTCCTGCGCATATTTTATTTGTATTCTCCGGGATGAAAACCTGCTTGTCTGAAAGGTTATGAATAATAACGATATGGTCATGATCATATATGCGGGCCCAGGCCATGATCTCCGGAATAATATTTCCTGATGAATCTTTTATGTCGATCCATTCCATTTCACCACGACCAAAGGCTTTAAATGATTTACGCACTTCGATCATCTTTGATAGCCTGTTGAATACTTTATAACCAAGGGTATCCGGGTTTTGCAGGTCTTTTTCAGTGCTTTCCCAGTCTATTTCTCCCCTCACCAGAAAACGGGTATCATCTTTTCCGGTAAAACGGATCTGTTCTTTATAGTAATCCACATCATTAAGTTTTGCAAACTCATCACCATAATAGATGATCGGTGTGCCGGGGAGGGTTAGCATTACAGAAAAGGCAAGAGCTATCTTATCCGGGTTACGTTGCATGAGCTCTGCGAGACGTGCTGATATGCCTTCACCAATACGGAAATCCCACATCTTATCATGGCAATAACTTTCATGTATCAGTCTGCGGTCTTCTTCCGTAACATATACAAGTTCCAGACTCAGTTCATCGTGGCATCTAAGGAATGTAAACCATTGACTATCTGTCGATATCGCAGGTGTAACATCTGTGCTCAGCGTGTTTTTTATCGGTTCCCTGGAGCCGGTAGCAATTGATTTGTAGATCATTGGCATCAGAGGGAAATGATATCCAGCGTTGCATTCATCTCCTTTGCCAATATATTTCACCACTTCAACGGGTTTTTGACAGGCCTCTGCAAGTAGCAGGGTATTGGACCGTACAAAATCAAGAACCGTTTTAAAGAATTTTACGATTGTATGGGTCTGTGGAAGATTTTCACAATCAGTGCCCTCCTCTTTCCAAAGGTAGGGTATTGCATCAGCACGGAATCCATCAACATCCTGCGAAACCCAGTAGAGTATATTCTGACACATTTCTATCAAAACCTTTGGATTGCGATAGTTCAGGTCGGGCTGGAATTCAAAAAAGCGATGGAAGAAATACTGATCTCCTGATTTTTCCCAATTGCTCGGGCACATACCTTTGAAAAGTAACCGTGCGTCGGTGTATTTATTTTCATCATCATTCCAGATGAAATAATCACGATATGGACTGTCTGTACTGCTTTTGGCCTGTTGAAACCATGCATGATCCTCAGAAACATGATTCATGGCAATATCGAAGATTACCTTGATATTACGTTTATGTGCCTCCTCAAGAAACTGTTTGAATAATCGTTCTGCTTCTTCACCCGGGGCGGTCTCAGGAAGCCCCAGTAGTGATTTTCTGATGGCTCTGTAATCCGAAATATCAAAACCCGCATCACGCATGGGAGATTCCAGTACAGGTAAAAGCCAGATACAATTGACTCCCAGGTTCTCAAGGTAATCAAGTTTTTGTACTAACCCGTTGAATGTTTCATTGAATAAATCAACATATAGCGAGTATACAATAGCATCTTTATACCAACCAGCTGAAAGAGAATTAGTAGTATTGAAGTTCTTAAACTGAACCAGTTCTTCAGTGAAATTATCCAGTAGGTTTTCCTCTTTATTTCCATATAGAATATTCCAGAACTCTGATAATCTGCTGTATAATGTATTCCTGTCCATGTGTTGCGTGTTTTATTATTAAACCTTAAAACAGTTCAGTAGTTCAAAAATAGCAAATCAAAACCGTTGAATAGCAACGTTTTGGCAGGAATAATTACGCAAACGATTGCAATTTCAATGCTTTACGGAGAATAATATTGTTACTGATTATATAAAGAAACCGGGCAGCGTACAGTGCTTTGAGTTTATCAGATGGTAATATAAAGCCACAAAAAAACCCGGCAAGGATACTTGTCGGGTTTGCATTGGGAAGAATATATTTTACAGTCTTATTTTCCTGAATTCTTCTTTCATCCGCTCCAGGTCGGTCATCCAGGCTTCAATATCATCTTCATGCTCGAGCTCATCATTTAGAATCTGGATTGCCATTTGATGGGTGGAGTGATCTTTACCAGCAGTAAAGTCGGCAATTTCCTGATAACGTTTTATGGCGCATCTTTCACCTTTCAGGTTTTGCTCCAGAATAACCTCAATGTAAGGATCTGCGGGTTCATCGTACGAACAACGTGCAAGTTTTGTCCATTGGTTGGGATTAATAACCGGTGTACCACCAAGCTGAATGATTCTGTCAGCAACAAGTTCTGCATGCCCCAGCTCTTCCGTTGCATGAAGCAATAATTCCGGTTCCACTTCACTTCTCATCGGGCCTTCCATCAGGCGGGCTCCAATCCAGTATTGATAATATGCCAGCCACTCCTCTGCCAGTGCGGCGTTTAACATTTCCAGTAATTTTTCAGTATCAACAGTTGATACATTTATCGCTTCTTTACCCATTTTGATATGATTTTTATGGTTATTATGATAATTCCTTATCGTTTACAATTTAACAAATTTACGGAAATTTATACTGAAATTCAATGTATGCAAAAATTGATGTTCCATAATATAGTTAATTGTTGAAAAATGCAATTAGTTTAGTTGGTTTTTATAATCTTGCCTGACCATAAATTCATTCCATCAGTTGAGTTTATCTGATACAACCCATTGGGAAGTGATTTTAAATCAATAAAAATATCGTTTCCACCTGTTTCTTCAAATTGAATAACATTTTCTCCAAAATTATTAAAAATATAGATAGTGATATTTCCCTCCATGTTATGCGCATCGATGGTAAGAATATCATTACAAGGGTTTGGGTAGAGGTTAATATTATTTGTATTGTATTTTTTTACTCCATTAGGCCATACAAAATAGTAGAATTCTGAAGTATCACGGCAGCTGCCAAAAGAGAGCTCAACGGAATAATAACCCGGTGCCACGGGCATATATGTCATATCATTTGCGCCCTCAATAATTTCATAGTCAGTGCCTTTAAGCCACTGATACCCTGTTGCTGTAAAGTTGGGTATCAGTTTAAGCATATTTTGATGTACTGTATACGGACGATTTGTAATTGTGTCAATTAACACGTTTTTGAACACTGCAGTCATATGTTCCGGATCCTGATAGGTAAGGCCGCTTCCCAGCAGATCAGTATCGCCATCATTATCATAATCTCCGGCGCGAATTTCTCCAATGGAAAATCCGGGCATATTATGTTCCAGAGGCTCTGAAAAGGATCCATCACCGTTGTTGATACAGATAAAAGTTTCATTTATTTTCCATCCTGTGGAACCGGATATAATCAGATCCGGATAAGTATCGTTGTTGAGATCACTCCAGATCATACTGCCACGGTTAATGGCAGGAAAATCGGTGTTTTGCAGGATGAAGTAGTTGTTGTCTTCATTTCGGTAGAGGTAGTTACCACCATATCCTGATCCCGGAGAACCTCCATATGCCAGATCCAGATCTCCGTCTTTGTCGTAGTCGGCCCATGCGGCGCGCCCGTCGCGAAACCCGGAAAATGGTGTGGGGTGAATTAAAACCGGCGAAAAGGTGTTGTTCCAGTTGTTGGCATAAAGCTCACCCAAATATTCGTTGCTGTATTCTATGCCAACAATAAAAACATCTACATATCCGTCGTTGTTGTAATCGCCCCATGCAAAGGCGCTTTCCACAACCCCCGGAAGGCCATGGTTTTCAATTATTGTAAAGGTCCCGTCGCCATTGTTTTCATATAAATTTGTCACATGAAGGTAGTTCGTATCCATCCCGCTGATGCATAGATCGGGGTCCCCGTCCTGATCTATGTCCGGCCAGCTGATTACCCCTTTGCTGGATGCCGCGAAAATTTCCGGCTGGGCTTCAAAAGTTTTTCCGTTGATGTTTTTGTATAGTATTGTCCTGGACGTGCTATTTGAATCTTCCCCGGCAATAATAAAGTCAGCGAAACCATCCATGTTGTAGTCGCACCATTTAGCGCCTGACTGTGAATGGTATAGCCCGGTAAATTCACACGAATCCATTCGGGCAAAATTGTCATTCCCTTCATTACGATATACTTCAGTAGTAGGGATTAATTCACCCCGGGCACCTGAAACCAGAACATCCAAGTCGCCGTCATTATCCATATCTCCCCAATCACATGAAGCCCAAAAAGCCTCGAAAAAATTATTGCACTCCGTTTGAATGAATTCCTGTGAATATGAAATACTGCATAATAACAGCATTATGGGGATAAAAAAATACTTTTTCATAATAATATTGTCGGTTTGGTATCCGGTTAATATGTAAATATCAAAAATAAGTAAATATTTTGATTTTTTGACAGGATTTATCTTTTGTAATAACAAAAAAACTCCGACATAACTGCCGGAGCTTTTTTTATTTGTATTGTGAGTGTGTATTATTTTTTAATCCTCATACCATAGAATGAACGGTATACAAATGCCAGTGCTACCAGCAGAAATAAAACCCCAATCCATATGGAGGTACGTGTTTGGCCGTTTTCGATCAGGCCAATTGAGATTTCAGCAGCCAGAAGCCCAAAAAGTGTTGAAAATTTAATGATGGGGTTAAGAGCTACCGAAGATGTATCTTTATAAGGATCACCAACCGTATCACCTACAATAGTTGCTTCATGCAAAGGTGTGTTTTTTTCCTGAAGGTCGACTTCCACAACTTTCTTGGCATTGTCCCATGCACCACCGGCATTGGCCATATACATGGCCTGGAAAAGCCCAAAAACTGCAATGGAGATCAGGTAAGAAACAAAGAAATTCGGGTCGATGAATGCAAAGGCCAGCGTAATGCTGAAAATTACACCAAAGATGTTCCACATACCCTGCTGGGCATATTGTGTACAGATTTTCACCACCGCTTTACTATCTTCAATATCTGCTTCATCTTTATCAAGTTTTATGTTTTTCTTAATGAACTCTACAGCCCTGTAGGCTCCGGTAGTTACAGCTTGCATAGAAGCGCCGGAGAACCAGTAAATAACAGCTCCGCCACAAATAAAACCTAATAATACAGGAGCAGAAGTGAGCTCAATATCCAGTAACCCTGCATGCTCCAAAATAAGAATAATACTGAAAATCATGGTTGTCGCACCGATAACAGCAGTACCAATAAGTACCGGTTTGGCTGTGGCTTTAAAGGTATTTCCTGCCGAATCATTGTCTTCGAGGTAATGTTTTCCGGTTTCAAAATTGGGGCGGAAACCAAAGTCACGCTCAATTTCGTCATGGATATAGTCAATACTTTCAATACGTGACAGTTCAAACACCGATTGTGCATTATCGGTTACCGGACCGTAACTGTCGACGGCAATGGTGACAGGCCCCATACCGAGGAACCCAAATGCTACCAGACCGAATGCAAAGATACTCGGGTTGGTCATTAGCTCTCCAAGGCCCTGGTTGCTGACAGCGTAGGCTATCGCCATAAGCCCTGCGATAACAAGACCTTTCCAGAAAGCACTGAAATTACCGGCAACCATACCGGAAAGAATATTCAGAGAGGCACCACCTTCACGACTTGCCGTAACAACTTCCTGCACATGACGCGATTTGGAGGATGTAAATGCTTTGGTGAGCTCCGGGATAAGTGCTGCTGCCAGCGTACCACAACTGATGATAGTTGCAAGCTTCCACCAGATATCAGTGATATGCAGCCCGCTTTCTGTGGTGATATCACCTATTAAAAGATAACTTACAAGATAGGTTACAATGATAGAAACAATAGATGTAATCCATACCAGGGTGGTTAAAGGGGTTTCAAAATTAAACTTTTCTTTATCTTCAAACCGCTTGGTAGAAATAACATTATTGAGCCAGTAACTGAATAAAGAGGTGAACACCATCATGATACGCATAACAAAGATCCAGGCGATAATGGTTCCCTGAAAAGGGATTTCTTTAAATGCAAGTACAATAAAGGATATAAGTGCAACACCTGTAACACCGTAGGTTTCAAAACCGTCGGCTGTAGGTCCTACTGAGTCACCTGCGTTATCTCCGGTACAGTCAGCAATAACACCCGGGTTTCGTGGGTCATCTTCCCCGATGTTAAAAACAATTTTCATGAGGTCGGAACCAATATCAGCAATTTTGGTGAAAATACCACCTGCGATACGCAATGCACTGGCGCCCAGCGATTCTCCAATGGCAAAGCCAATAAAACAGGCTCCGGCAGCATCACCGGGGACAAACAGCAGAATAAAGAGCATCATAATAAGCTCTACCGCAATTAGCAATACGCCTACACTCATACCTGCCTGCAACGGGATTTTAACTACATCCCAGGGTTTGGTTTTTAAGGAGGCAAAAGAGGTCCGGGCATTGGCAAAAGTGTTAATACGAATGCCAAACCACGCTACACCGTATGATCCCAGAATACCTAATACCGTCCATAGTAAAATAACCATCGTTCTTCCAACAGTAAAGCTGCTTAAGTAGCCAAAGTAGTATATTATGGCTAACGCAAGTATACCAAATAAAATGATCAGGAACTTTCCCTGTTGCAGAAGATATGTCTTACAGGTTTCATAGATAGTTTGAGCTACATTAAGCATCGACTTATGTGCAGGTAGCTTTTTTATGCGTTCTGCCTGCCAGATTCCAAATAATAAACCTAAAATTACTATGATACTTCCATAGAGCAGAAGTTCCCAGCCACTTAAACCCAGTTTTGGAAAAATACTGTCTTTTAAGCTTGGTATTACCAGGTCCGCTTCACTTGCAAATGTTGCCGCCGGCAGAAGTAGCAATGCCAGCATTGATAATTTTCTTCTCATTCCTGTCTTGTTGGTTTGTAATACATCCCTGCAAATTTATAAACATTAATCGGGACTTTATGCAAACGTTTGCATAAAATTTGACAAAAAGTTGATATTTTATATTTCAAAGCGTACATATATTAACGATGTTAATGTGTTGTTTGGAAAAAATGCCCCTTTTTCATCATAGTTCCCAAATATAATTTTTACTTTAGCAAGCTGAACAAATAGCCATCCTTAGGGTTTAGTCAGTCAGATGGGAGAGAAAAGAAAAATACAATTGAGAATAATCGGAATGTCATACAGCCATTCCCAGCATGGAGCATATGCATTAATTCTTGGCGAAGAGGACGGTACGCGGCGCTTACCTATCATTATTGGTGGTTTTGAGGCGCAGTCTATTGCTCTCGAACTTGAAAAAATGCAACCGGCCCGGCCTTTAACACACGATCTTTTCACTTCGTTTATGCAGTCATTCTCCATTTTTGTCGATCAGGTGATCATAGACAAATTTGTTGAGGGTGTTTTCCATGCAAAAATATATTGCCATGATAATCAGGGAAAACACCAGATAATTGACTCGCGTACCTCTGATGCTATTTCTATAGCTTTGCGTGTGGGTTGTCCTTTTTATACGTATTCCGAAATTATGGAAGAAGCAGGTATAGAAATGGACGATGCAGATGTTGATGATGCCATGGAGGAGGCTTCTTTTGATCAGGAAACACTTTCTAATGATCCTTTTACAGAAAATTCTATTGAGGAATTAAAGGATATGTTGAAAAGTGCTATTGATAATGAAGACTATGAATTGGCGTCCCGTCTTCGGGATGAAATCAACAAACGTAAATAACCGCTTAATGAAAATTCGTAAAATCCTGGGGGCTCTGTTCCTCTTCAGTGTCGTTATTATTGGTACCGGCATGATTGTCGGCGATAAGGATACAAGCCTTAAAACTGAAAACTTTGTTGAAGATACCCTGTTGGGGAATTCCCTGTTAAAAGAATCCTCTGAATCTCCCAATATCCAGAATCCTCTTGTAGAAGAGGAAATTATTGTGGAAGAGATGTCTTCAGGTGCTACTCTGGCAGAAGTAATTCAATCCTTTGAGCATTCCGGTGGCATTAAGTTTATCAATATCGTCCGTGGTTTATTGGGCCTTGCGGTTATTCTGTTTATATGCTTTCTTTTTAGTACCGACCGCAAAGCCATTAACTGGGGCGTTGTTGCCAGAGGCCTGATTTTTCAGATTCTTCTCGCACTGGGAGTACTCTATGTGCCCTTTATTCAGACATTTTTTGAAATTGTAGGAAAGCTTTTTGTTTATGTGCTTCAGGCTGCTGAAACAGGCGCTGTCTTTTTACTTGGTAACCTTATTAATAATGACTCGCTTGGATATATCTTTGCATTTAAAATTTTACCTACCGTAATATTCTTTTCTGCAATATCCAGTCTGTTGTTTTACTGGGGTGTGATTCAGGTTGTTGTTCGTGGCCTTGCCTGGGTTATGACCCGTGCGATGAAGCTTTCCGGTACAGAAAGCCTTTCCCTGGCAGGGAATATCTTTCTTGGTCAGACGGAATCACCGCTATTAATTAAAGCCTACCTGGAAAACCTGAATAAATCTGAGCTTTTTGTTGTAATGGTAGGCGGTATGTCAACTATGGCAGGTGGTGTTCTGGCGGCATATATTGGTTTTCTGGGTGGTAATGATCCCGTAGCCCAGATGATTTTCGCAAAACACCTGCTGGCAGCCTCTGTAATGGCAGCTCCCGGCGCTGTGGTTGCGGCAAAGATTATCGTCCCGCAAACAGAATCTATTGATAAAAGTGCTAATATTAATATGGAGAAAATCGGCTCCAATGCGCTGGATGCCTTTTCAAATGGTACTACCGACGGTATGAAACTGGCAGTAAATATTGCAGCTATGCTTCTTACATACATTGCTGCCATTGCCTTTGTGAATATTGTTCTTGGAAAAATTGGCGCCTGGACAAACCTTAACGACTGGGTTGCCGGGAATACCGGATATGAGACTTTTTCATTGCAGTTTCTCCTTGGCTATGCGCTCTCGCCATTGATGTGGCTGCTGGGTGTGCCCGGCTCTGATATTGCATATCTTGGTCAGCTCCTGGGTGAAAAAACCATCCTCAACGAATTTGTCGGGTATGGAAGCCTTTCCGCAATGATTAACAATGGCCTTTTGCAGCCTAAATCCATTATTATGGCTGTTTATCTGCTGTGTGGTTTTGCGAATTTCAGCTCTGTGGGGATTCAGATTGGCGGTATTGGTGCTCTGGCTCCAAACCAAAAACTGAACCTCTCAAAATTTGGAATGCGTGCCCTTCTGGCGGGGGCTGTCTCAGCGTTGATCTCTGCTACTCTGATTGGTATGCTTCTGGGATAATCTTTTTTTCCTTGAACTGAAAAGGACTATTATTCGTTAACAGATAAAATACAATATCATGAAACAATACCTGGATCTTTTAGACCATGTAATCAATACGGGTGTTGCTAAAGGCGATCGTACCGGTACAGGCACAAGGTCTGTATTTGGTTACCAGATGCGCTTTAATCTACAGGATGGTTTTCCTGTATTAACGACCAAAAAGTTGCACCTGCGATCGATTATCCATGAGCTGCTGTGGTTTTTAAAAGGTTCTACCAATATTGCCTATCTGAAAGAAAACAATGTCCGTATCTGGAATGACTGGGCAGATGAAAAGGGTGACCTTGGACCCATCTACGGCTATCAATGGCGCAGCTGGCCTGACTATCATGGCGGCCATATAGATCAGATTGCGCGGGTAGTGGATTCCATAAAGAATAACCCCGAATCGCGTCGCCATCTGGTATGTGCCTGGAATGTCGGGCAGGTAGAGGAAATGGCGCTGCCTCCCTGCCATGTGCTGTTTCAGTTTTATGTCGCCGATGGGAAGCTTTCCTGTCAGCTTTATCAACGCTCCTGCGATATCTTCCTGGGTGTGCCTTTTAATATCGCATCATATGCATTGCTAACACTTATGATAGCTCGGGTTACAGGCCTGAAACCGGGTGAATTTATCCATACCCTCGGTGATGCCCATATCTATAATAACCATATCGAGCAATGTAAACTGCAGCTTACGCGTGAACCTTTTGCATTGCCTCAGATGAAGATTAATCCTGATATCCGGAATCTGTCTGACTTTACAATTGGGGATTTCGAACTGGTGAATTATCAGGCGCATCCACATATTAAAGGTGAAATATCTGTTTAATTTCTGAATTATGATCAATAAACCACTTTCCATAATTGTTGCTGTTGGTAAAAACCGGGCTATAGGATGTAATAATCGTCTGCTCTGGACATTGCCCGATGATATGAAGTTTTTTAAACAGAAAACAACAGGGCATACCGTGATTATGGGCAGGAATACCTATCTGTCGTTACCAAAAGGTGCTTTACCAAACCGCCGGAATATTGTTATTACCATGGACAAACAAGAGTCCTTTCCAAATTGTATTATGGTTAATAGTATTGAGGAGGCCATTGAACACGCTGATCCTGAAAATGAAAATTTCATTATGGGTGGTGCATCAATATATGAGCAGTTTTTCCCTTTGGTGCAAAAGATATACTATACTGCAGTAGAGGATTCTCCTGAAGCGGATACCTGGTTTCCTGAGATTAAAACCGGGGAGTGGATTGTATTAAATGAAATACCACATGCTGCAGACGAGAAACATGCCAAAGCCTTTACAATAAAGGAATTGGGCCGACGATAGCTCCCTTTGTTGTCTGTTGGTGATTAGTGTGTTAAAATCACGTCTTTTGCTTCTTTTTCTTTGCTGCCGGAAACAGAACATTGTTCAGAATGAGCCGGTATCCTGCTGAGTTAGGGTGTAAGTTCAGGTCGGTGGGCGGATCCCCGACACGGTGCTGGTAATCTTCCGGGTCATGGCCGCCGAGGAATGTCCAGGTCCCTTTACCGTAATCTCCATGGATATACCGAACTTCATTGCTGGCTTTTGTTTCTCCCATTACCAAAACGTCAGGCTTAAGATTGTCCTTGTTAAAGGAAGTGGTCTGTCCCATAAACCCTTTGATGATTTGCTCATGGTCCTGGCATAACATGGTTGGAACCGGATCCCATTTGGCACTGAATTCAAAAAGTGTAAACATATCCAGGTTTTTGGGAACGGCTCTTTTTTCCGTCATATCGATACTTGAGATTTCATATTCATAGGGATTGGTGCTGATTTTAAAATCAGTGAACGCAATGCAGTTATCATAGTTGAGTTTTTCCTGGGCGTTGGGATCCATGGGGTCGCCATCAAACATTACATCACAAATATCCACACCTTCTGCCGAGAGCGCAACGTCGAAGCTGTCGGGAGCAGAGCACATGGCAAAGAGATAACCGCCGCCTACAACAAAGTCGCGGATTGCTTTTGCAACGGCCAATTTGCATTGACTGACCTTGTTGAAGCCCAGCGCTTTTGCTGTTTCTTCTGCAGAACGCTGATTTTCACGATACCAGGCAACATCTTTATATGCGCGCCAGAATTTCCCATACTGCCCGGTGAAATCCTCGTGATGCAGGTGTAGCCAGTCGTAAAGAGGCAGTGTTCCATCCAGTACTTCCTGGTCATAAATAACATCATATGGAATCTCAGCATAGGTAAGTGCCAGGGTTACAGCATCATCCCAGGGTTGTTTGTTTTTTGGTGAGTAAACGGCAATTTTTGGTGCTTTATGTAGTTTAACAGCATCCATATTTACTCCCGGGTCGGCTATTTCTGCTAATATTGCAGTACTTCTGGCATCGGCAATTACGCTGTAGGTAACATCTCTGATAAGGCATTCCTTTTCAATGGTTTCGTGATATTTCATCATAAAGCTGCCGCCTTTATAATTTAATAACCAGTATACTTCTACCTTCTGCTCAAGTGTCCAGTACGCAAATCCATAAGCTTTTAAATGGTTTGACTGGCTGTCGTCCATAGGAATCAGGATATACGCAGCTTGTGAAAAAAGGGCTGATAATAGAAATATAAGAGTATAAAGCGTTTTTTTCATAGGCTTTTATTAAAAAGGAACATCAAAATTCCCGTTACCCCCTTCAGCAGGATGTTGGGGTGTGTCATTATTCATTTTCGACTGCATGGTAACAACTTGCTGCTGATTGTCGAAGTTTTGGTTGGGAGCAATGGCATCGTTTGCAAAACCATATTCCGGATCGGGATCTGAGAAATGTGCGAACTTAGCAGTGAACTTCAGGTCAATATCCTTTAAAGCGCCATTACGGTGCTTGGCAACAATAAGCTGTGCCATATTTGCACTCGACTGGCCGTCTTCATTTTCATCAATATTGTAATACTCCGGGCGATAGACAAAAAATACAATATCGGCATCCTGCTCAATGGCACCGGATTCACGAAGGTCGGAGAGGACCGGTTTTTTGGATCCTCCACGCTTTTCTACATCACGACTTAACTGCGATAGTGCGAGTACAGGAATATTTAGCTCTTTAGCCAATGCTTTTAATGAACGTGAAATCGTACTGATCTCCTGTTCCCTGTTTCCTTTTTCAGCGTTGGCCGTCATCAGCTGGAGGTAATCTATCACCACAAACTGAATATCGTATTGTTCTTTCAAGCGACGGCATTTGGCCCGAAGTTCAAATATGGATAGCGCGGGAGTGTCATCAAGAAACAAAGGGGCATCGGCCAGCGGGCCGATTTTGGCTTGCAACTGTTGCCATTCCTGGTCATTTAATTCGCCTTTTCTAAGTTTGTCGGCAGTAATTTGCGATTCACTGGAAATCAGACGGGTGGTAAGCTGAACGGCTGCCATCTCAAGGCTAAAAACCGCAACAGGGCGGTTATAGTCAACGGCCATGTTTCGGGCCATGGTAAGCGCGAGGGCTGTTTTACCCATCCCCGGACGGGCAGCGAGAATCAATAGGTCGGAGCGCTGCAGTCCCCCTGTAAGTGCATCAAGCTCAGTGAATCCGGTGGGTACTCCGCGCAATTCGTCTTTATGCATCCTTGCATTCTGGATCTCTTCAACGGCCTCCCTTACAATGTTGTCCATACTGACATAACTCCTGCGGAAATTGTTCTCACTGAGCTCAAATAAATTGCCCTGTGCTTTATCCAACAAGTCGAAAACATCTATCGATTCATCATAGGCCAGTTTTATAATCTCTGAACTACTGCTTATTAATTCACGCTCGATGTGTTTCTGAACTAAAATACGTGCATGGTATTCAATATTTGCTGCAGAGGCAACCCTGTTTGTCAGTTGGGCTATGTAATAAGCACCACCGACGGCTTCCAGCTCTTTGGTCTTTTTGAGCTCGTTGGTCACCGTCATAATATCGATAGGCTCTGAATTGCGAAACAAATGATGAATGGCCTCGCAAATTTTCTGATGCGACTCCTTATAAAATATTGCAGGTCTTACAATATCGATTACCTCAGTTAATGCATCGCGTTCCAGAAGCATGGATCCCAATACCACTTCTTCCAGATCAACCGCTTGAGGCGGTACCCTGCCATGATCAATCAATTCTTTGGAAAATACTGCCCCTGAGCGGTTTGCATTCGTTTGGGGCTTCCTCGATTCTGCACGTTGTTCCATATTCCAAAAATACAACACTGCCCCCGATCTTCATAGGTTTTTTATCATAAAATTTAATCGCCTTCAGGATGAATGATTTTTGTACTTTTGAGGTTTAATATTTAAAAATGAACATATGAAGCATATCCGTAATTTTTTATTTCTGATAACTGTTTTTGCTGCTTTTGCCTGTAGCGGGGAGAAAAATAACTCAACTGTAAAAATTGATGGCGAATTTTCTTATCCTGTTGATTTTAAGACGGTATCATTAAAAAAGCTGGATCGAAACAGAACTCCTGTTGCAGAAGTACAGGTTATTGATAATAAATTTTCGTTTGTTTTTGATGCCCCTGTGGCGGATTTCTATCAGTTGGAACTGCCTAATAGCGATTTTCAATATCTTATTGTCCAGCCCGGCGAGAAAATATCTGTTACAGTAGCCTCATCGCCTATGAGAGAGTCGATCGTTGTTAAAGGATCTGATTTTACTTCTCATTTGCTGGATATAGGCGATAAATTACGGCCCTTCGAAATTCAGCTTGATTCATTGAAAAAGGCTTTTGATGCACTTGGCAGTAATGAAGAGAAAAATATGCGAAAAGAAGAATTCCGCGTGGCCTCAGAACAGATTCTTTCAGGGCAAAAAAATGTGATTCGTGAATTTGTTTCCAAAAATCCTTCTTCCCTGGCATGTCTTTTCTTCTTAAATCAGCTGGAGGTATCCTCAGAACTACCTCTTTATGAAAAAGTTAACGCAGAACTCTCTGCCCGTTTTCCTGAGAATGCATATGTACGGGAATTAAATTATACTGTTACTGCAGAAGCAAAAACAAAACCCGGAATGCCGGCACCTGAATTCGAATTGCTTTCTCCTGATGGTAAACCCGTTAAAGTATCCGATTTCCGTGGTAAGTATCTGTTAATCGATTTCTGGGCTTCCTGGTGTGGCCCTTGCCGAAGGGAGAACCCTAATGTGGTGAACCTTTATAAGGAATATAAGGATAAAGGTTTTGAGATTCTGGGCGTATCGCTTGATAATAATCGCGAAAAATGGTTAAAAGCAATTCAGGATGATGGCCTGTTGTGGCCACAGGTCAGCGATTTGAAAAAATGGGACTCCGATGCAGCAAAAATATACGCTGTAAGAGCCATTCCTCACACTGTACTTATCGATCCTGAAGGTAAAATTGTGGCCGTTAAACTACGGGGTAATGAACTGAAATATAAACTCAAAGAGTTACTTACTGATCAGAATTAATCCCTGTAATACGGGTTATAAAAAGCTCACAGGCTTCGATGCCACGAAGTGCATAATCACGAAGCCCATTGGTGATATCCTCCATGGGCAGGGCTCCATTGTTTTTATGTAACTCTTCCCAGGCATTGCCTGCAGAAAAACGATTGGTGTATCCGTCCTGAACATTTTTATTTATCAATGTGTTGACGATGACGTCAATATCTGTTGTCCCTTTTAATTCAGGTAAAAATACTTTTTGCTCCTGCAGCAATTCCGAAACAGAAAAGATATTCTTCGACTTGCATTCCTGCAGATCTCCCATAACCAGCAACGGATATTCCCCTTGAAGTTTCTCCTTCAAATACTGATGACCTTCATCAGGTGTGCTGAAGATTTCTGTTGATATGCCTGTTTTGTTTTTGAATGCCGCCAAAACAGGAAACTGCGTATAGGGTTTCATTCCCCGGAAAAGAGGAAATGCAGGTTTTATAGCTGTGAAAAACAGTATGTCGGGGGCGTTTTTTAAAAGGTCTGCAATTTCCTTATCGGCATAGGGAATATCTTTTAAATGAAAAGTAATTTCCTTTTTAAGCAGATCGTTTTCCAGGGTTTCAAAAGGTATGTCACCCGGTGCCTCAATGCCTTTATGATAGAGCCTGAATTTTGATATCTCATCAAGATGTAACAGATCAAAAACAGAATGCTCAGGAACTTTTTTCCAGCATAATCTCTGAAAGTCGCAGGGATAAGGTGAATTGCACTGTGGTCCGATTTTTTTCCTTGGCGAATGTTTCTCTTCAAGTAAATCAAGGAAATTATCAATACGCGCTTCAATAGCATCCTGTAACGGGAGTATCCTGTCGAGAACACTTGTTTTTATGAAGTAATCGTCAGCAACAAATGGCTCCTGAAGCGTATAATCAGGATTCACCGTGATTAAAGAGAAGTCTTTGAGCTGGATTCCGCTGTGGGTGATGACCCAGTATTGTAGAGCGGCATCATTTATATAGGTGTCAGAAATTCCCAGGCTGCTCTTTACCTCCCAGGCATAGTATTTCCCGTTGTTAAAGGTAAGTATATCAAGTGCTACCAGTGTTTTATGGTGTTGAAATGAAGCTTCATAAATAACAGGAGTATTGTTTTCAAGTGCTTCAGCAGTTTTTTTTACGGCCTGCGGGTATTGAAACGGCGTTTTGGGCGCAAGGTTTATTCCTCCCGGGAATAGCTGATGAGCTTTGTCGCCAATGGCATGCCCCCGTTTGAATTTTGCTCGCTGCTCAGCGCTGAGTTTATCCCGCAGAAAGGGGCGTTTTTTGTTGAGATACAAGGACTTTGTGCATTGTAAACCGCGGATATAGGCTGATTTAGATAATTTATGACGCTCCATTATGATAATACGTTAGGTTTTTATATATTTATACCAGATAAATTTTCCGTTATGAGAATCAAACGCAGAAACCACAAAACTGTTTATCGGGCCATAACATTTAAACTTTCCTCCCGTCAGAAGAAGTCTTTAATGAATTACTGCAAAGCCAGGCATACAACGCCCATAAAGCTTATAAAAAAGTCCATAAAACCCTATATAGAGCTATATGCCGACAGCATGCCTGAGGAAACTCCATTGCCGAATCAGCTGGATCTGTTTGAAGATCCTTCATAAGGCATTCGCTGCAAGATACTCCGCCCTAGTGTAATCTCATCGGTGTATTCCAGCTCATCGCCTATGGCAACACCTTTTGCAATTGTTGTGATTTCTACCTTGTTTGACTTTAGCCGCTTATATATATAATATCCCGTGGTATCTCCTTCCACTGTTGTAGGAAGTGCAAGAATCACCTCATGAACCTCTTCAGAAGCAATTCTTTTTATCAGGGATTCAATATTGAGATCCTGCGGACTAATACCATCCAACGGAGATATAACACCGCCTAAAATATGATATCTGCCGGTGTATTGCCCGGTGTTTTCAATGGCAAGGAAATCCCTGACGTCTTCAACAACGCAGATGGTATTTTTATCCCTTGTTGGTGAAGCACATATATCGCATATCTGATGATCTGAAATATTATGACATACCGAACAATAGGTAGTCTCCCGGCGAAGTTTGATAATTGCCTCCCCTAAAAAGTCGGCTTCCGGCTCGTCGGATTTTAATATGTGTAGTGCCAGACGCAATGCAGTTTTTCTTCCGATCCCCGGTAATCGCGACAAAGCTTCCACCGCATTCTCAACTTTTTTTGATGGTATCTGATTCACCTCTTTTTTCTTTTCCTAAGGTTGCTTACTTTTGAAGCAAAAGTACAGAAAACTATGCAGACAACACAGCAGTTTATTATTCGGTTTTTTATCCTATTGATTTTATTTGTGCCTTTTTCAACAGTTGCTCAGGATAACATAAACCAAACAGATGAAAACGGCCGGCGCCAGGGATTGTGGAAGAAATTTGACGATAATGGTGCTTTGATCTATGAAGGTTCATTTCTTGATGATCAACCCATTGGAACATTTACTTATTATTATTCCAATGGTATGAAAAAAGCCATCCTTTCCTATCATGAGGATGCCCCTGTAACGGCAGATGCAATTACTTTTCATACTAATGGTAAGAAAATGGCTGAAGGTACCTATCAGAGAAAACAACGTACAGGATTATGGCGCTTTTATAATGAAGAGGAAGTGCTGGTAAGTGAGGAATATTACAAAAACGGAAAACGGCATGGCACGGCAAGCATTTATTTTCCCGATGGTGAAACTGTCAGTGAGGTGTGTGATTATGAGAATGGCGAAAAAGAAGGACCCTGGAAACAGTATTTTACCGATCAAACATTAAAGACTTCAGGTAATTATGTGAATGGCCTTCTGGAGGGTGAAGTGATTTACTATCATCCGGATGGAAAGATAATGGCGCGCGGGAAATATTTTCGTAATAAACGTGAAGGATTGTGGGAGCTGTTTGATAAAGACGGAACCTCATTGGATCCTCAGCATTACAAGGCCGGGGTTCTTCTGGAATCCGAATAACCCTGGTTTTCGAATATAACAACGGGATGTATTACGTCGTAATACATCCCGTTTTATATTCTTCAATTATTCTTCGTTTTATTGGTTAACGAATGATGATTTTTTCTTTTCCCAGAATATTTTCATCATCTGTTATCTCCAGACTATAAACACCAGCCTTAATATTATTGGTATTGATTTTAAGATTGTTTTCACCTGCTGATAAAGCAATGGATTGGGTGTAAACAATACTGCCTGTAATATTGCGTACGACAATAGTAGCCTTTTCATTACTATTGTTGTTGAAAACGATGTTTGTATAACTATCTGCCGGGTTAGGATATATATTTATATTTTTAAACTGATAGTCATTAATGCCAACAGTAGTTGAAGTGGCAAGGCCTTTAATGCAGAAGTTACCGGTCTGGCTAAAGCCTGACGGGTCATCATAATTATAGAAATCAGTCCATGAAGCAGATTCAGGGTTGTAGTAGAAGCTTTCATTTTCATGGGCTACCGACTCAACAATGGTACGCTGGCTGCCACCAAGTAAAACGGGGATATCAGAGGTTCTGTCGTAAGGCATTCCTCCTTCGGAAAGTTCCAGCTGAATAACAAATTCGCTCATTCCAACCAGTGAAACAGGAGCATCAAAATCAGCTGTATAAAAGCCAATATGATCGGTAGTTCCGGATACTGAGGCAATCTCGTTTTCCGGACCGTTATCACCCATGGTTTCGAAGATGGTTGCTGTATAGTTTGTAAAATCAGCATTTACGAAGAAATTCACGCCATTAAGGAAATAATCACCCTCAATATCAAAGCGGTTTGCTGCAACGGAAACATTTTCTAACTGATCACGCCATCCATGATAGTCGTGGTAGAACACCTTCTCATATTGCATGGGTTCGACGTCCTGAAAAGAAACAGCGCCCATTTCCGGGTTACGGCAGGCATGCTTATCGTAATATGAGATCCAGAAGTAACCATTCTCTCCCCACCAGGAGCCCCAGGAGTTTTTGCACAACCATGCTCCCGGCTGTTCGGCCTGCGTTTGTTTGTTATCGTCCCAGCCAATAATTGCTACCGAGTGGTTCGGGTCGGTGTTATTGCTCATAGGTTGGTAATGGGTGTAGTTGCTATTGATAAAGGCATTGCTGTAGCACATACATGTTGCCATGACGCCATAATCGATGATCGCCTGTTTTATGTTATCAATATTTTCAATTCCATCGCCCAGGGTGTACCATTGTACAGTGCGCGGGTAGTAATAGTGATACGATTCCTGGTGTCGTACCGGAGGATTATCATACGACTGCCCGTCGATATCCCTTACGGCTCCTTCGCCGCGCGAGAGATAGGCGGTAGAAACCCGGTAGTCACCACCCATATGAACCTCCAGGCCGGTGCCTGACGGAGGGTCAAGGTCGTCATTATTGTGCTGGTTAAAACCATTCCACCAGTCCAGGTGATATTCCGCCAGCGCTGGTTCTCCGCTTTCGCCGGCATTAGCCCATACACCGGTCATGTATAGGTTGCCCTCAATAGAGGCAACTGTTCCGTGGGTCCAGCAAGTGCCTCCACTCTGGCTTTTTACGGATGTTACATAATTCTGGCCTTCCACATCGCGCAAGTCATATGTTTCAGGAAGTTGCGCAAAAATTGCCATAGGTACCAGAAGGAGTACCCCAATGAATGTAAAGATTTTCATAATTGCTCTGTTTTGCACAAACATATGAAAATCAATTTTAAAAACAAAATAATTACGACACTACAGGGCATACAAAAAAGCCTCAATCCAAAAGAAAATAGCGGATGGAGGCTTTTAGTGTCTTGATAGACAGGGCTGTTATACTCTACGTTCTTTAATACGTGCTTTTTTACCTTTCAGGCCACGGAGGTAGAATATACGTGCACGACGTACCTTACCATGTTTGTTTACAACAATGTTATCGATAAAAGGACTGGCAACAGGGAAGATGCGTTCTACGCCTGTGTTACCTGATATCTTTCTTACTGTAAATGTTTCTGTGTTTCCGCTACCGCGGCGCTGCAGTACTACACCCTGAAATTTTTGTAAACGTTCTTTCCCGCCTTCAACAATTTTGTAAGTTACCGTTACGGTATCTCCGGCCTGGAACTGTGGATATTCTTTTATCTCTGTCAGGTTCTCTACGTACTGTAAATTCTCGTTCTTGCTCATCACTTTCAGGATATTTGTTTTTGTTCCAAAAAAGGAGTGCAAATATACGTTATTAATTTTGTTTAAAACAAGAGCCAGTAACGAAAATTACACATTTTTTTACGAAAAGGTTATTAAGGCCTTATTGTTGATAACTTATTGTGATAATGATTGTTCCGTATTATGCCGTTACATCGCTACAGATGCTGTGGTCGCAAAAGATCATTGACCTCTTTTACAGGGTTAAAGGTTGATAAGGGTACTTCCACAAAAACCGAGATCCAGTCAGCCATGGCCCCATTCCATAATCCGGGCATTTCCAGTGCTTTAAGGGACATGCCGTCTTTTGATTTCTCAGATATGAAGCCTGTTTGCGGGTCAGTGAATTTTAACAGATCAAAGGGCTCTCCCTGGTAATTTAATTTACTGCAAACCAAATCTACCGGATTAAAATGGGTTGAGGACTTAAAAAGTTCCTGTTGTTTGGAATTGTTTTTATCTATCTGGGCGCTCTCAACAATTTGTAACGATATACGTCCATTTGAATCTTTTACCCAAAAAGGGCCTCCTCCGGGTTCGCCTTCATTTTTTACCATTCCGCATATTCGCATAGGTCTGTTAAAAAGGCTATACAGATAGTCAACTTTTTCAATTCTGTTCATCAATGCAAAATCCGAAAACGGAGAAACAAAGAGCTTGTTAACTGCGAAATCATACATGTCCTGAAGCTCGTCATCTGTTACGTCAGCTTCATCAAGTTGTTGAAGGTATTCGAAGGTTTTATTCCTTAGCTGAAGCAATAAAGCCCCACAGGCTTTTTTAAATGTATACGTATCCTCTTTTTGCTCATCCGGTACCACATTATCGATATTTTTAATAAAAATAATTCCAGCATCAAGATCATTGAGGTTTTCGATTAATGCACCATGGCCTGCAGGACGAAATACAGGCTGGCCCTGCTTATCACGGAATATTGCATTATCAGTTGTTACGGCAATAGTATCTGTAGATGATTTTTGTGTTGAAAATGATACTTCCGGACGTATACCATATAAGTTGTGATATTTGTTTGTTAAATACTCTGCCTCTTTACGGAACAGCTCAAGATGTTCCGGCGATACGGTGAAATGTATTGACGTACCTTTTTCATTTAAACAATAATTATACGCCTCTGGGAAATGCTCTTCAAGGGCTAACCTCGTTTCATCTTCATATTTATGAAATAATATAAGCCCTTTGGGTAATGCCCCGTATCCCAGTCCTTTTTCTTCAAGAATATACTCTGCAATCGTGCCATATTGCTTTCCTGCAATAAGCTCTTCAAGCTCAAGACCATCTTTTAATAAAGTTTTTTTGAGCTCATCATAAAAGCTAAGCTTGTCCAGGTTGTCAAATAAAAACTGCAACGACATAGGGCCGTTATCTTCTGCAAGCGATACATAATCTTCCGGTGATCCGGTAAAGGTCTCTGCCAAGGCAAACAGCTTCTTGAACATCCTTGTTGCTGCTCCTGAGGCAGGCACGAATTTCACGATTTTTTCTTTGTGTATTAATGACTCATATTCATTCAGCAAATCTGAAATTTGACCTTTCCCGAGCTTTACAATTCCTTTCTCCAATGTCGCAGGTTCAATAAGATTTGCATAGGGAAACCCTTTTTCGAAATCCTTTAGTTGACCTTCAATTTGTTTTACGGTGAGTCCGTGGGCTTCAATAGCCTGAATATCTTTTTCTGCAATTGTTTTCATAATGCCTGGTTTGTTGCTATTTAGCCTACTAATATAGTATAATATTGGTTATCTTACTTCTGCTGTTGTTCCAGCCGATGGATGAATTTTTCTATCTCTTTGGTTAATAGTCTTTTGGCTATTATTTCTTTCTTCTCATTTAATAAATACATAACAGGAGTTGAATAGATATCGTATAGATCATGAAAATCACCACTTGCACTATAATATCCATTTACATTAACCCATGGCAGTTGTTTCTCCCGAATATAGGATTTCATATCTGTCAGCGAGGTATCACAACAAACCCCAAAGACTTCCAGATCATATTCACTATGGTATCGTGTATAGAATTCTTTCAATACAGGGACCTCTTTTTTGCAATGGCCACAATCGGTATCCCAGAAAAATACAATCATGTATTTTGCCGGTATTTGTAATAATGAAACAATACGGCCACTGGTGTCCATAAGTGCTAATTCCGGTGCCTTTTTCCCAAGAAGTAATGGCTCCAGAATAGCGCCGCGCTCAATGATGTTATCCACAACGGTTTTGTTTGTCCATGTGTCAATGCCGCTTTCATAATATGTTTTCGCCATATGAACAAAAACAGCATCAAAACCCATAATATTCGATCGTTCGTACTTGAGTGTTAAATACCATATCAAATACTTATAGGTGTCGAATGCGGGCTCAGTACGTTTTATCAGGTCATCAATATCCTGATTAATAGAATCGGGATGCTGAAATATTACCTGATCAAAATAGGAGTTTACTTTTTTTGCAAACTCCGGGGTTCGTAAGAGTTTCTCATCAGTAAGGTCATAATTATCCCAGAATGATTTTTTATATTGATACCATAATTGTGTTGAATCCGGAGTGCCGTCAGGTAATAGTGGTAGCGGAGGAATCTCTGCAGGAATCGTTGATCGGATAAAAGTACTGAAGAAGGTTCCCTCATTTTCTGTTATCATTTTATTACGGAACTCATCGACTTTTTTGTTTGCGAGTTCTAATTGTGTTTTTGCCCATGAGACAGAATCATTAGGAGCGTTTTCCTGAGATAGTAATTTACGAAAGGGTGCTGTAATATACTGTTGTTTGGATAGAAAATCAATATAGGTATAGAAGAGCTTGTTTTCAGGTGACTTTTTTATCTTCATTGCACCTGTTATATTGTCCTTTTTTGTGTGCAGGCTAAATTTTGTATTTTCATTAATAAGGAATTCCAGGTATTTGTTGCTTGCTTGCCCGGCAATGATATACATCCCGCCTTTTAATAACGCGGTGTCGTTTTCAAAAAACATAAAACCATTCTCTACAACAGCCGTATCCTGAATGTATATTTTGTCACCCATGTAAAAGGCAAGATATGCGGTAGTATCCGGTATATCATCAATATGAATGGATATATTATACCCTTTCTCCTGGGCCAGTGAAAAACTGCTAAAAAACAGTATGATTAGTGCTGTGATAAGATTTACCCTATGTGTAATATTCATATAAACAAGCAATTAAGGTTTATGATTTGGGATGAAAACGTAAAAATCAGATCCCTGATCTTTCACACTTTCAAACCAAAATTTTCCTCCTGCAAGTTTACAGTATTCCTGAACAATAATCAATCCCAGCCCCGGGCCTTTCTCATTTTCGGTTCCATAGGTAAAATAGAATGTTTCTTTGTCAAGGATTTTCTCAAAATCTTCTTCATGGATACCAACGCCTGAATCTTCTATATGGAATTCAATACCCTTGTCTTTTTTACATGCATTTAGAAGAACCGATTTACCGGGCATTGAGAATTTTATTGCGTTATCGAGAAGATGTTGAAGAATTACGACATTAAGTGATATGTCGGAGTTGAGGGTAAGCGTTGGTGAGCTTGTGGTAGTTTTAATTGATATTTCCTTTCCCGATGCTGCTGTTTTTACTCTCGACAGAGTGCTTCGTAAAAGATCCGGTATTTCAAATGGCTCAGGATGAAATTGTGTTTTGTTTCGCTGAATCCTCGACCATTGACTAAGCGTGTTAAGAAGATTTTGGGAGACATATGCCGAGTCTTTTAACGCAACCAGAATTTCCTGTTTGGTTTCTTCGTCGTAGATATCAGGATTGTCGAGCATGGTTTGCAATATGGAGTAGGTGTTGCCAACCGGACCCCGGAGGTCATGTGTTACAATGGCAAAAAACTGATCCAATGACTTCTCTCTTTTTTGATACTTCTCCAAAGTGCGTTGGTTTATCTCGTCAGCATCTTTTAATGAAGAAAAATCCTGCCCGATAGCCTTAAGTTGTTGTCGCTGTTTATTATAAATCAGCGCCAGTATAATGAAACCTATAAGTAATATCCCAAAAATTATATATATATGCATATTTCAATGGTATTCAGGTTATTGATGTTAAACGTAAGTTCCGGGATTATGTTTCAATATTCTTTATTATCCTTTAAAAAAAATAAAAAAAACCATTTCCCGATTTCATAAAATGAAAAATGAAAAAGAGAAATGGATTTTAAACTGGAATTAACAGGTTTATAATGCTTCCCTGATAACTTCAGCCAAACGCTTAACACCTTCGGTGTTAGTTTCTTTATCAACGAAGGAGAAATTTATACGTAGGGTGTTCTTTCCTGACCCATCGCAGTGGAATACATCGCCCTGAACAAAGGCAACTTTTTTCTCAACGGCATTGAAAAAGAGCTTCCCTGCGTCAAGATGCTCCGGGAGATATAAGAACAGGAATAGTCCCCCTTCAGGATTCGTCCAACGTACGCCCTCCGGCATATATTTTTCGAAGTTGGCGATCATATGGTTTTTTTTGTCTTTATATTCCTCAATGATACCAACAAGATTTTTTTCAAACATTCCTGTTTCGATATACCTGGCAGCAATTTTTTGTAAAAAAGAGGAAGTACACAGATCAGCGGTTTGCTTTGCCTGCACAAATTTGTCCAGAATGTCGGTATGTGCAATAATCCATCCTATACGGAAACCGGGGCAGAATATTTTAGAGAAAGTTCCCAGTGTGATAACATGCCCTGTTTTGTCCAATGCATGCATCATGGGAGGAGCCTGACCTTCAAACCGTACTTCGCGGTAGGGGCTGTCTTCCACAATGAGAACATCGTATCTGTGCGCCAGGTCAATAATTTCTTTTCTGCGGAATTCCGGCATGGTTAATCCTGCAGGGTTCTGAAAATCAGGGATAACATAAATGAACTTGGGTTTTTCACCGGCATCACTGAGCTTTTTTAGCTTTTGCTCCAGGATATCGCTTCGCATACCATGCTCATCAAAATCAATTCCTACCAGCTCCGGGCCGTAAACATTAAATGCACTTAACCCACCCAGGTAACTGGGTAACCCGCATATGATTTTGTCTCCCGGGTTAACAAATATTTTGCCCAGCAAGTCAAGACTCTGCTGTGATGCAGTGGTGATGACAATGTTGTCGGTTGTGATATGGTCAAGGCCTTCCGCCTGATAGCGTTTTAGCAGCTGTTCTCTCAGCGATGAATCTCCTTCAGTAGTGCTGTATTGAAGTGCGGCAGGGCCATCCTCTTCAATTACCTGCATGGCTAAATTTTTAACATCATCGTAAGGGAAAGATGTTTTGGATGGTAAACCTCCGGCAAAAGAGATAATATCCGGCTGCTGAGTTAATTTCAGACATTCACGAATTGCCGAACGTTTCATCCGCCCTGCGTGAGCAGAGAAAATATTTTCCAGATTCGAGATCATAACATTTGATGTTTATGGGTTTGTGCAAATGTAGGCTTTTTAAGCCTATTTTCCTACCTTCCAATATCGATTCCATGGATTGATTTTTCCTCGTCGCTTTTGATCTTTGTGCTTCAGAAAATTATCGTATCTTCGGTATTAATTTTTTATATTATGGGTGGATCCTTATTTGGACGACAATTGCAGCTTATGACTTTTGGTGAGTCTCACGGACCTGCTGTAGGAGGTGTAATTGATGGTATCCCCGCAGGTATTCCGGTGGATTTTGAATTTTTACATGCTGAACTTGGACGTCGCAAACCAACAGATAGCACTTTTGAAACTACACGGCGCGAAGATGACCGAATAGAAATACTGAGTGGTGTGTTGGATGGCATAACCCTTGGAACGCCTGTTGGTTTCATGATCCGGAATAAAAAGTATAATCCCGGCGATTATCATGCTTTAAGGCATGTTTACCGTCCCGGGCATGGCGATTTTACCTGGCAGCAAAAATATGGTTTCCGCGATTTCCGTGGCGGTGGCAGGTCTTCCGCAAGGGAAACCGTTGCGCGTGTTGCTGCAGGCGCCTTTGCAAAAATGATATTGCGTGAAAAGGGTATCCTTGTTTATGGTTTTGTGAATGCAATAGGAACCGTTGAATTGCCTGGAAATAACTATGACTATAAGGTTTCCGATATTGAAAAATCTGTGGTCCGGTGTCCTGATCCTGTTATCAGCAGGCAAATGGAACAGGCTATTGATGAGGTAATAAAGGAGAATGACTCCATTGGAGGTGTTGTTACCTGTGTGATAAAAAATTGCCCGGCAGGAATTGGTGAGCCTGTCTTTGATAAGCTTGAAAGTATGCTCTCTCATGCTGTTATGAGTATTCCTGCGTTTAAGGCTGTGGAGATTGGAGAGGGCTTTAAAGCGGCCCGAAGTAAAGGAAGCCGGCACAATGATACGTATTCGTACGATGACGGGAAAATTAAGCCCCGTACGAATCATGCCGGAGGAATCCTGGGAGGTATCTCCTCAGGAGAAGATATTCTCCTGAGGGGTGCTGTGAAACCGGTATCTTCAATTGCAAAAATGCAGCATACTGTTGATGATAACGGGAATCCTGTAGAACTGTCAGTGAAGGGACGCCATGATGTTTGTGTAGTGCCCCGGGCTGTGCCTGTTGCAGAAGCTATGGTGGCTCTCGCTCTTGCTGATCTTTTACTTATCCAGGAGTCGATGGTCGCTTTCCGCAGGTGAAATGAAATCACATGTCTTTAATCCGGTAAAATGTGGTCGTCTCTGTAATTACCATTTCTATAATATTGAGAAGTAAAAAGTCAACCAAAAGCATTTCTGCCTTTCTTTTATTCAGGCCGGTAAGTTTTATAAGTTTTGATAATGTTATGGAACCGTTTTCTTCAAGGTACTTTAAAAGCTGATCTTCTTTTTCTGTGTAGTGAATAAAAACGCCATCAGGTGTTGCCTTATCTTTACGTTGCCAGAATTTTATTAAAACGGTGTTTGCCATCAGGTTTTGGTCTTTTACTCTAACGAAAACCTTGTAATTTCCATCCTTATCAGGCGCTTTATGGGGTTTTCCCGCCCTGGGATGTACAATTACCTCAACCACAGTTTTCCCGTCAACAGTCCAGTTGCGGGTTGTAAACGGAACTTCAGGTATAGTGTAAAGCGTTGCAGCTGTTTCAACCATATAATACTCTTCATCACTTTTGACCCCTGAAACAGCGCCATTGTCTTTTACTCCAACAAGTAATCTGCCTCCATCGGTGTTGGCAAATGCTACCAGACTCCGTGCGATTTTTTTTGAATCTGAAATTTCATATTTGAAATCCAGCTGCTGATGTTCGCCTTCCTCAATGAGGTTTTTTATATAGTGACTCATGATAATGCAAAAATATTAAAATTGTGATCAACTATTGTTGAGCGATACATTTAATACTTTTTTGTCGTAAAGCAGGATATCTCCATTTCCCCAAAGATGAACCGGCAGGTTGTCTTTTGTTGCAACAAGAATGTCTGCAGGTCCTCCGGTATATAATTCCCCTTTATTTCGAAGCCTGAGCGACCGGGCGGCATTAGTGGAAAATATTTTTGTCACAATATCTGTTGGAATATTTTGATCGCAAATACTTTGATAAAAAGCATCGTAGAAGGCCGTGTATTGTTGCTCAATATTGTGGTTCCGTGTTTTGTGCTGCTCAATACCTGCAAACGACGATATGGAAATGTTTTTTATGGGAACCCCGGCGCGCAGGAAGTATTTCAGTGCTTTGGTGGCTTCAATGGCTTCTCCTTCAAAAAAACCTCCGGTATAGGCAGCGATGTTTATCAAACCTGTCATACCAAACTTTCGGGCTGACTCCATTAGCTTTTTATTTCTGTTCACCCCGGCAATCATGAGATGTTTTGACATGGGGATCACCCTTTTTATGCGAAGGAAAAAATCATCGTACTGCTGCGATTCTTCGCCTGGCATATAAACCACAACAGGAGATTTATTTCCCAGGGTGGCTCCTGATTCAGCATTAGCATGAAAGGAGGATAGCATTTCAGCCGACAGTCTTCCTGCGCGATGGTCCGTAACTCCGATAATGCCGGTAGCAACATAATCGGAAACATATGCCAGGTCAGCGGCACTGTTTTTTAGCAATACGGACGATTGCCCGCTAAAACCACCTGTGTAGGCATGGCATTGCAGGCCATTAGTGCGCAGGATCTGTACCCTTCGCAGTAGTGTGCCGGGTTCCCGGGTAATATCATTCCATCCCAGTGAACCAATGGCGCTGGTTATTCCTGCACGAAATGCACTTCCGGAAATCTTCGCCGGTAAGAGGGTATCCGGGTTATCTGTATCACTATTATCACATGGATAAAATACAGGATCCACAAGACCGGGAAAAACCTTATATCCACTACAATTTACCAGGTTGACCGGGAATTCCTTTGGCGCGCGCAATTCTTTTTCCATCGCAATGATGCGATTGCCTGCCATGAGTATGTCACACAAACCTAAGGGTCTGGGTGTATATACTTCACCCGATTTTAATAGTGTGAGCATCGATTTTCTTTCTTACAAATATAAACAAAAAAAAGCCCGGACACTACCCCGGGCTATAACACTAGTTCGAAAAACACTACGATAATTGCAGTTTCTTTAAGTTCTTTATATATCAGTCTTCTGTAATGATATTTTTTATTTTATTCTTAATGTGCTTCCAGCAACAGCTGCGAATACTATCAATATGGTAATTATCAGTGTCATGTTTTTATGAATTAAATTAATATATGTTAAAAACTAAATATCAATGAGTGTGCCATTGTTTTTAATGTGTTGATATTTAGGGTTTTGTGTTTTTATTAGGTTTTGGGCTATCTTCGTTTTTGAATATCTGAGTGACCTGGAATTGCTGCCTGTTATGAGTTATTTGGATGTAAATAGCTGTTGATTAGTGCGTTATTATTGTTGTCTTCGAAAATGAAAGGACTCTTCATAAATGAAGAATTATTTCGATACAGCAATGAATTCGTTTAGCATCATTGCTGTTGCGCCCCAAATGGTGTAGCCATTGATTTTGAAACAGGGTGTGGTGAATCTCATATCCCTGACATGGAAGCTATCTGTAGCTATATGTTGCGGATTGCAAAGGCTGTTGTATGATATATTTATGATGTGATCAACTTCCTTCTTATCAGGAGTGAAAACCGGTAATCCATTTTTGAAAACTCCAACAAATGGAGCTACATTAAAATTACTGGGAGGAATATATATCGGTGTAAGCTGTCCTAAAATTTCAATATCATCCTGAGCTACTCCGATTTCTTCTTCTGTTTCGCGTAATGCTGTGTGCATCAGGTTTCTGTCTGTTTCCTCATATCTTCCGCCGGGAAGTGAAATCTGACCGCTGTGTGCATGATTGTCAATAGTCCGTTGAATTAATGGAATATGCCATGTGTTGTTTTTTTTATATAGTAATACCAGAACAGCTGCTTCAAGGGGAGGAGTACTGTGGTGTATGGTGTTCATTTGATTTATCCGGATTTCTGACAACATCTCTTCATGCGCTTTTTTACCAGGTAATTCACGATTTATATGGTTTCTGATATTTCTGACTGGATCCTGCATAGTTTTTAAATAATGTTGCTTGCGCAAATTTCTTTCTTTTCCCCGTATAGCATAAACAGCATGCTGAAAAAAATGTTGTATTTTTGAACTATTATGCAGAAGAATAGTTTTTATTTTGGAAACATTGAGCTTCCTGAGTCTGAAATCAAGGATGAGACCATCATAGGTAAGAAAAAGAAACTGATACTGTTTAATGATGAAGTGAATACTTTTGATTATATCATAGATGCATTGGTTGAGATCTGTGAACATTCTGAGGAACAAGCTTCACAATGCACATTAATAGCCCATTATAAAGGGAAATGTGTAATTAAAGAGGGCCCTGCTTATGAATTGCAAAAAATGGCAAAAGCATTAACCAGTCTTCAAATAACTGTTGAAATTAATTAACATAAAATTATGAAACGACCACTATTCTTAGTTGCAGTTTTATTGATAATCACAACTTTAATAACTGCATGTAGTACAGTTCCATTAATAAATCGGAAGCAGATGAATTTTTTACCTTCGTCAGTAATGATGGAGATGAGTCTTACATCCTATGATGCATTTTTACAGGAAAATACACCTCTGCCGGATAATAATAAAGATGTACAAAAGGTTCGGAAAGTAGGAAATGACATTTCCTCTGCTGTAATGGGTTTTCTTAGTGAAAATGGCCTTGAAAAGCGCCTTGATGAGTTTGACTGGGAGTTTAATGTAGTATCAGAAGAAACCATAAATGCATGGTGCATGCCCGGTGGAAAGATCGTGTTTTATTCGGGCATTATGCCTGTATGCGAGGATGAAAATGGAATCGCTGTTGTTATGGGTCACGAGATTGGTCATGCATTGGCTCGTCATGGAAATGAACGTATGAGTCAACAGCTGGCAGTACAGCTTGGGGGTATGACTCTGGGAGTGGCTCTTCAGGAGAAACCGGAAATGACACAGCAGATATTTCTGGCATCCTATGGTTTAGGCTCCACATTGGGTACACTGGCCTACTCGCGAAAGCACGAATATGAAGCTGATAAGCTGGGGATGATCATGATGGCAAAGGCTGGTTATGATCCTTCACATGCGGTTGCTTTTTGGGAAAAAATGACAGCCCTTGGGGGTGCCAATGTTCCGGAATTATTATCTACTCACCCTTCTGATGCGAAACGCATACAGGCTATGAAGGATAATCTGCCGGAAGCTATGAAATATTACAAGGGAAAACAAAAGAAGAATCCCGTTAAACTTTAGCAAGAGGTTTTACAAATTCAATGACCTCTTTCAGATGATGGACAACCGGAAACCCGGACTCCAGCAATCGTTCAAAGGATTGATGTCCCTTTGATATCAATATGCATTGTGTTCCCAATGCCCTTGCAATTTCTGCATCATGAAGAGTGTCGCCAATAATGATGCAATTTTTAATATCAATACCCTCTGTGGAGATCATCTCCCTGCCCGCATCCAGTTTGCCGTGGGCATAGTTATCACGAATGCCATGAATTGAGGTAAGCCATTTTGAAACGCCGAGTTTTTGTGTTGTTTCCTTTAATAACCCTGACTCCATAGCCGAGAGCATATGTTGTTTTATTCCCCTATCGCTGATCCACTGTAAAACTTCTGGTGCCTCCGGAAATAAACCACATTCATTTAAGCGTTGTTTATAGTGTATAATGAATTCAAATCCTACTTCCTTGAAACTGTATTTCCTGAAGTCCCAGCCAATACCTTCATAATATTTTTGCACCGGAAAGGTGAATTGCTTGCGATATATTTCTCTGGTAATGGGATGCAACCCTTTATGAGTCAGCATCCCATTCATAATATCAATACACAGATCCGTGTCGTTCAATAAGGTCCCGTTCCAGTCCCAAATTACTGATGTGTCTTGAGCCATCAGAAAGGAAGGTCATTGTAATCTTCCGGCAGAGGCGGCAGGTCGTCGACAGAAATATCCTGCGGCGGTGTCTGTTGTGGTGTTGCCGGTGCTGAAGATTCTATTCTCCATGCCTCCAGGTTATTAAAGTAATTTATCTGGCCGTTTTTTTCCCATTTGCGTCCCTTTATGGAAAAGGAAACTTTCACAAGGTCGTTGAGGTTGAAGTTATCGAGCATGGCACATCTGTCCTGTACTGTTTGGAATTTTATAGTATTTATAAATTCCCTTCCCCCGGCATCTTCGCGGTGTTCGATAACAAACTCTCTTTTTTTAAATGTTGCAGTAACTTCCTGGGTATTATACTTTTCAATTAGTCTGCCTTCAAGTTCAAAATTCATGTCAAGGATATTTTATTAATAATCTGTTTTATTTTCCAATTCTGTCCAAACACTGAATACTTTAACAGCCTCTTGTTGCAGTGCCTGTATTCCGGGTATGCTTCTTTCTTCCGGTTTTAATACTATTTCATCATAAATAAAGGAGTCGTCAAAACCAGCTTTCGCAGCATCGCTTTTTGATGCAGCATAATAAAACCTCTCGGGGCGGGCCCAGTAAATGGCTCCCAGGCACATAGGGCAAGGCTCGCAGCTGGTGTATAATTCACACCCTTCCAGTTGGAATGTGCCCAGCTTTTTACAGGCATTTCGGATAGCAACAATCTCAGCATGTGCTGTAGGATCATTTTCTGTGGTAACGTGGTTGGCTCCTGTCGCAATTATTTCACCATTTTTTACAATTACAGCTCCAAAAGGACCACCACATTCCTTTTCAATATTGTTTTTTGCAAGCTCGATGGCTTTTATTAAGAAATTTTTATTAAAGTTTTCCATGATATTATTTTAATGCCATTTTAAGTCACAAATCGGTTTTTCCATAGCTATGGCAATCATTTTTTTAAATTCCATTCTGCTTACTGCCACTGCACCCATTCTTTTTAAATGCTCAGTCTCCTGCTGGCAGTCTATAACCGGGATATTTAATGTTTTTAGCTTTTCAGTTAAATAATATAATGCCATTTTTGAAGCATCAGGCATAATATGAAACATGGATTCACCGAAAAACATGCGCCCCAGTTGAACGCCATATAAGCCCCCGGCAAGTGATTTATCATGCCATATCTCAACTGAATGTGCATATCCAAGTTTAAAAAGCCGCATATAAGCCTTCATCATTTGATCTGTTATCCATGTGCCATAACCATCTTCACGTGGCACCTGAGCACAAAGGTTTATAACCTCGTTAAAAACCTTGTCGAAAGATACTGAATATTTGTTGGATTTAATAACCCGGGATAATGATTTTGAAATATGAATTTTATCCGTAGGGAGTATCATTCTTGGATCCGGAGACCACCACATTATTGGTGATTCGTTGTCAAACCATGGGAAGATCCCGTGTGAATAGGCTTCCAGCAGTGTTGAAGGTGCTAAATCACCCCCTATGGCTAAAAGTCCGTCTTTATTGGCTTCATTAATATCAGGAAATATATATTCGGATCCACGGTCCATCTATCTCATGTCTATGACCTCAACATCAGGGTATTCGGCGCTGTTAAACGTAAACAGATTGTCATTAAGGTCTTTGTCAGTGAAGAATTTATCTACAATATATCCGAATTTATTATGATGATTATCAAACAGTGAAAACCGTATAAGTTGTAATGATTCGGCATCAAGTTCCATTTCAGCTTTATTGAAACCCTGTGATTCATCCAAAGGGATAAGTTTCAAAACATGTATTTTCCTGGGCCCGACCGAATATTGTTTTTTGTAGGATGCTTCAAAATCTTCAGAGTAGGAAGAGAATAGCTTTGCCGGAGTAAACAGGTCTTCTGACTCTTCGGCAGAGTTTACCTGTACCTCCTCTGCATCAGGAATATAAGTCCATATGGATATACCATCGCTTATTATGACCTGTCCTGCAATTTCAAGCCTGAATTTATCGCCTTTTAACAGCAGTTTCCCGTTGTAGCTATCGCTAATATTTTCATTTGTATTTTCCATGATATATTGAAAATCAGCTGATATGCTGCTGTAGCTTTGTGCTTTTGCGGCAAAATCGCTGAGAATTTTATTGGCGTCATTTTGTGCAAATAAGGCACTGATAAAAACAATAAGCAGGATGAGTAAGGATGATATTTTTTTCATTGTAATCATTTTTATGTTAAAAAGCTGGCAAAGATAAGCATTCAGAATTAAAACATGTAATCGCTGTTTGAATCTTTATTGCTATTTTCTTTGGCGTATAAATCTTTCAAAAATTGTTCCAAAGCCATTTCGGAGCCAATTTTCACTTCTCTTGCTTTAGACCCCTCAAAGGGCCCCACTATTCCCACAGCTTCCAATTGATCGATAAGTCTTCCTGCGCGATTATAGCCCAGCTTTAGTTTTCGTTGTAACAATGAAGTGGAACCATGCTGGTTGATGACAATCATGCGGGCCGCATCTTCAAACAGCGGGTCGCGGTCTTCGCTGCTGAATTCAGGGATTTCATCAGCTTCTTCATCGGGCACCTCAGGTAATGCAAAGGCTTCAGGGTATCCGCGTTGGCTGCCGATGAAATCAGTGATGGTCTCTACCTCCGGGGTATCGACAAAGGCACACTGCAGCCTGGTGATATCGCTGCCGGTACTTAACAACATATCACCACGTCCAACCAATTGATCTGCACCACCGCTGTCGAGAATTGTACGGCTATCCATCTTTGAAACAACCCTGAATGCTATTCGTGCCGGGAAGTTTGCTTTTATGGTTCCGGTGATAATGTTCACCGACGGCCTCTGTGTTGCAATTATTAAATGTATACCAATGGCACGGGCCAGCTGAGCCAGGCGGGTTATGGGCTGTTCTATCTCTTTGCCGGCAGTCATAATTAAGTCGGCAAATTCATCCACCACAAGGACAATATACGGCAAATAACTGTGCCCTTCTTCAGGGTTTAGCTTTCGCTGGATGAATCGCGCATTATATTCCTTGATATTTCGTACCTGGGCATCTTTGAGCAGGTTGTACCTGTTTTCCATCTCAATGATCAGCGAATTTAGCGTTTGCACAACCTTCTTGGTGTCAGTGATGATAGCTTCTTCTGAATTAGGTAGTTTTGCTAAATAGTGCCTTTCAATGCGATTGAACAGGGTTAACTCAACCTTTTTTGGATCCACAAGGATCAGCTTTAACTCACTGGGGTGTTTTTTATATAATAATGACGTGAGTATTGCATTCAATCCTACTGATTTACCCTGTCCCGTAGCACCGGCAATAAGCAAGTGCGGCATTTTGGTCAGGTCAGCAACAAACGATTCGTTGGCAATGGTTTTTCCTAATCCTATGGGAAGTTCAAATTTGTTATCCTGAAACCGGGTGCTCTCAATAATCGATTTCATGGATACTGTCTGAGGCTTACGATTCGGAACTTCAATACCGATGGTTCCTTTCCCGGGAATAGGCGCAATAATTCTGATGCCTAAAGCCGATAAACTGAGAGCAATGTCATCTTCCAGGTTTTTGATCTTACTGATGCGAATACCCGGCGCCGGAACAATTTCGTATAGTGTAATGGTAGGGCCGATAGTGGCTTTTATCTGATCAATTTTTATGGAATAATTATTCAGGGTCTTAACAATCTTATTCTTGTTTTCTTCAAGCTCCTGTTTGTTAATGCTAACAGTATCACTGCCATAAGCCTTTAGGAATTCTGTTTCAGGGAATATAAAATCAGGTAAATCCAACCGTGGGTCATATTTTGTATCCAGCCCATAATGCTCCTGAACCCTGGGAGTGGTTACTTTTTCTTCCTCTTTTACTTCTTCAACGGTTAAATTGATGTCGTCTTTGGCCTCTGGTTTATCTTTCTTCTGATCTTCTTTTGCGGGTGCTTCCAGCTCTATGTTTTTTGTATCCACAGGCGTTTCTGCTGTTGCTGTGGTTTCATTATTTTTGTTTTCCTTGTCAGGGCCTACGGTAGTACTGTTAATGAAATCCGTTTCCAATTCTGAATCATCAACGGCATATTCATTGGTATTAAAAATATCTACTCCCTCTTCAGGAATATTATTGGTGTTGGTCTTTTTACTTTTTTTCTTTTGTGGGTTTTCTTTTTTTCGGAATAAAAGGTGAAAATTAAACCCGAAAATAAGGTATGTGATTAGTAAAAAGGCCACAATAATGATGGAAAACACTTTTCCGACACCGGAAATAAGTAAATCTCTTATCATAGTTCCTAGAGAGCCTGCGAACATGACGAATGGTTCAGTATAAAAAATAAATGCCATTAGCGATGGTAACCAGATAATCCAGAAAAGTGTATGAAAAATGATTGTTGTCGGTCGTGAAATCTTCCCTGGCCAGATAATGAGAACCCCGGCAATGAATGCCCATACAGGAATTACAAGTGCTCCGGACCCAAAGGTTGTATGCATTAACAGGTTTCCCAATGAGCGACCGAAGTACCCGCCTGCATTGGATAAGTTTGTTCCTGTTCCCGTATAGTTATAAATATATGAACCCAATGATACCAGCAGATATAGCGAAAGGATAAGCAGGAATATCCCACCTATGAGATGATAGCGTTCATCATGCAGAAAGCTGTTTTTTTGCTTTTTGCTGCCTGAAGCCTTTTTCACAGGCTTCTTTTTCCCTGAGCTGTTTTTTTTACCTTTTGTAGTATCAGCTTTCTTTAAAATATTCTTTTTTAAGGACTTTGATTGTGGCATCCTGAAACTTCTTTAATTTACAAAGATAAAAAATCAGAGCAGAACAGGATGAACTATTTTCTCTCTTTCGTTGTTGGATTGTGACAATATGCTGTAAAGCCTCTGTATGATTGCTTTACAGTTAGGTATGTAATGAGGTTGGTAGTATGAATATAGGAAAATTAATGGTTGCGGTTGTTGTATTGTTGTTTTTAACAGGAACCGCAAATGCACAGGAAAATATGGAAAATGTAAAGCTAACACCTTTTGAGAAGTTTATTATTGAAGATAAAGGGACGGAACGCCCATTTACCGGTGAATACTGGGATCATTTTGAGGATGGTTCATATCATTGCAAACGTTGTGGTGCTTTGTTATACAGGTCTTCGGATAAATTTGACGGACATTGCGGGTGGCCCAGTTTTGATGATGAAGTAAAGGGTGCAATAAAGCGTGAGGTAGATGCTGATGGATACAGAACTGAGATACTGTGTGCCAATTGCGATGCCCACCTTGGTCATGTGTTTGCTGGAGAGGGGTTTACAGACAAAAATATCCGACATTGTGTAAATAGTGCTTCGTTGGATTTTGTTGCTGAAAAAAAAGAGTATGCGACAGCTGTTTTTGCTTCCGGGTGCTTTTGGGGTACCGAATACCATCTTGCGAAAAAGAAAGGTGTCATCGAAACGACGGTAGGGTATACCGGCGGGAAAACCGAAAATCCATCGTATGATGAAGTCTGTACCGGTAAAACAGGGCATGTGGAAGCCGTAAAGGTGATTTATGATCCTTCAGTGGTAAGTTATCGTGATCTATTGGTCCTGTTTTTTGAAACCCACGATTTTACTCAGGTTAATGGACAAGGTCCGGACATTGGAAGTCAGTATCTGTCACGCGTATTCTATTTTGATACTACGCAAAAAGAAACGGCAGAGAAGACTATTCGTTATCTTGAAGAGAAAAAAAACTATAAGGTTGCAACCAGGGTATTGCCGGAAGCGCCTTTTTATCCTGCAGAGAATTATCATCAGGATTATTATGAAAAGAACGGATCTTCTCCCTATTGTCATATTTGGCGACCTGTATTTTAAGATAGAAGCGTATAAAAAAACCGGGACGTATTGAGACCCGGTTTTTTGTTGTATTTATTAATGGTTTTTACATTCCACCAAACATATTTTTTAGTTCTTCTTCTGTAACTACCTTGTAATCTTCAGGAAGAACAAAGTCTTTATCCTTGACACCACCTTTTTTTACGGAAGTAACAGTGAATTTCATTTTCATCTGGCCCATGTCCATCATATATTCAAAAGGGAATCCGTCGATACCTTCAAAGTCATTATGAAATGCCATTGCAGGGCTGTAAATATCTTTGGAATAGTAAACATCAGTTTCGATTTCCTGTCCATTTTCCAAAGTCATTGTAACGGAAGCCATTTTACAATTGTAGCCGGCAATTTCTTTCTGGTCGCCGGTTTTCTCGATAGCAGGTTTTGGTGCGTCACCTTTTTTTGCTTCTACAGCTTCAGCATCCATGATAATCTGGAATTTTTGCCCCATTGCTTCAATGAATGTGATAAGCGTTTTTGCATCAGCATCAATTATTTCACCCTGTGTGTACATTCCGGTGGGCATTTCCATTTTCCCCATATTATCTTTCATCGAGAATGTCATTATAGAGGGTAATTGGTTTTGCATCATCGGGTCTAGTTCCATTCCCGGGTATGTTATTTCATAGGTAACAACACCTTTGAAGGGTTTTTGAGCAAAGCTTGCTGAAGTTATCGCGATTACGAGAGTTAACACTGCAATAACAAATGTGATTTTGTTTTTCATTCGATTCATTTTTTTTGTTATGATATTTTTCTCATTAATTTATTCCATCTTATTTTTCCGCTGAAGAGACTCTTGTTTTTATCAAGTGAGAGCCAAACAAATGAGGCCTTTCCTACAATGTGGTCTTCCGGAACATATCCCCAGAAGCGGCTGTCAGCACTGTTGTGTCTGTTGTCACCCATCATCCAGTAGTAACCCTGTTTTGGGGTATAGCTGCTTGCTTCTTGATCATTAATAAAGATTTTTTCGCCTTCAGTACGAAGGGTATTTCCTTCATATACGGTGATCATTCGTTCAAACAACGGGAGGTTTTTCATGTTGAGTTCAATGGGTACTCCTGCTTGCGGGAGAATTATTGGACCGTAGTTGTCTACTGTCCACTGATAATTTGTATCATAAGGGAAGAGATATTGCTGTGCTCCAGCTGCAAAGTACTCACTTGCAGGAGTAAGGTAGGGCTGAACATCCGTAACATTTGGGAGTTTTTCAATTTCCCGTGCTGACTCCTCTGTTAATGTAAGTATGTATTCGTGTGTAAGGTTGCTGTATTGCGGTTTTTCAGTGATATCAAGTTTATCAAATACCCTGTTGTTTATTGACTGCCCGTTAGTCGAAACACGGTAGGAGAGTTGTTTTATTCCCGGATCCATATTCTCTTTGCCATTAACAAAGACAATACCGTTTTTAACAAGAATCTCATCTCCCGGGATACCAATACATCTTTTAATATAGTTTTCTCTTTTATCCACCGGGCGGTAAATGATATCTCCAAAGTTTCTTTTATCTGTATTGACACGTTTTCTGCCAAATTGCCTTACAAGGGAGTAGTAACTTGCGTTGCTCTGGAAAGTTGTGGAAACCGTGTCGCCTTCCGGATAGTTGAATACAACGACATCGTTATTTTTTACTTGACTAAAGCCCGGATAGCGATAGTAAGGCATTTTTATCCATTCCAGGTATGATTTGGTGCTTTTGGTCAATGGCATCGTATGGTGTACAAAGGGAAAGGATAACGGTGTTTCCGGTGCCCGTGGCCCATAAGCTACTTTACTAACAAAAAGAAAATCGCCTACCAGCAATGATTTTTCCATCGAAGAGGTGGGTATTGTATAGGCTTCAAAGATGAACATCCGTATTATGCTTGCTGCAACGACAGCAAAAATGATTGCATCAACCCATTCCCTGACAGAGGATTTTTTGTAGGGAGGAAGTTTATCCGGATCAGTATAGCTTTCCTTTGCACTAAAGCCCAGATATGGCAGATATATAATACTAAATAATACAGCCAGCGCCTGATTGCCAAGATCATTCTTGCGGTAACACTTTGCGGTTTCCACAATAAGAAGAAATAGCATGAAGTATGCTATAAAAGGTGTATAGATCAATAACAGCCACCAAAATGGTTTTTTTACAATTTTTAGCCAGAGATAATAATTATATCCTGGAATTAATGTTTTAAAGCCTTCATAACCAGCTTCTTCAAATGTTTTCCATGTGAAGACAGGGAAAAATATTTTTACCAGTAAAAAAGAGAGAATAACTCCGTCCATGATTGTTAATTTCGTTTTTAGACGCCAAAAATGCGCATATGTTTCTTACAAAAGTAGTCACAAATGTTAAAAACCCTTAAAAAGTAGATCTTTAAATGTAAATACTCCCGATTTATTGTTCTTTACTGCCCACTCTGCTGCCAGCATAGCGCCATAAGCAAATCCGGACCTGTTTTTTGCAGTGTGGCGTATTTCGATCTGATCAATTTGTGATTGCCAGGTAACAGTGTGAATCCCGGTAACATTTTCTATTCTTTCACTGAATATGGGTATTTCACTTAAATCATCTGATGCTTCTTCTGCCTTGACCCAGCTTTTCAGGCGGTCCATGTTACTTATCAATTGATTGGCAAGGTGTATTGCTGTTCCTGAGGGAGTATCAAGTTTTTCAGTATGATGAATTTCCTCTATGGAGGTATCATAATCCGGGAAGCTATTCATCATCGAAGACATCCATTCGTTGAGATGAAAAAACAGGTTTACCCCCGGAGAAAAATTTGGCGCCCATATAAGTGTTCCGCTTTTGCTTTTTGCTTCAGCGGTAATTTCCTGAAGGCAGTTCTGCCAGCCGGTAGTGCCTGAAATTACAGGTATTCCCTGGTCGAAACACCTCAGGATATTATTCGTTGCTACAGACGGTTGCGAAAACTCAATGGCAACATCTGCAACTTCCGATAATGGTTTGCAGTTTCTGGTCCAGTCTTCCTCATTGTCGATTATGCAGGGAACGGGGTATCCTTTTTGTTTTGCGATAGCATGAACTGCTTTCCCCATTTTTCCATATCCGATAAGTGCAATTTTCATAGTTAAAATTTAAATGATAAAGCAACACCCGTAAAGTTGGATTTTGTTGCAGTAGTAATAATTTCAGGATAAACAGATACCGATAAATCTTCGTTAATGTCGAAGTTAAAAAAATGGGCATCAACAGTGGCGTCGATAATATTTAATCCATACCACAGAACGGTAAGAATTACCGATTGTTCCAGTGCTCTGCGGTAGGTTGTTTGCCCGTTTATAAGCTGTTCGGGGGTGCTGTATCGCAGTGCATAGTCATTTGGCGGATCTCCCTGGCTGCCCTCATCAAGCCATTGGTATGCAGCAATAAATTTTCTGTATTCCGTGTTATTTGTCGTAATAAGGTAAGTGCAACCAGCGAAGCCGGCATATACAACCGGGATTTTCCAGTACTTTTTATTGTATGCCTGCCCGAGCCCGGGAAGGATTGCGGAGTAGAGCGTTGCTTTTTTTGGCGAGTGTACTTTTATATCCGGCGAAACTTCATCCGGAGTTTCGTTTTCAGTGTTTGTCTGTTTATTATTCTGTCCCCATGACGGGTTGAATGGAAACAGGCAAAGACCTGCTAGGATAAGAAAAGCAAAAACGGAAATTCTCATGTTATTGTTTGTCCATGATTTTCAGCAATCGCTCGAAGTCATCATCATTATTAAAATGTATTGTTATTGAGCCTTTTCCCTTTAGGCTTCTTTTAATCTGGATTTTAGACTGTAGATTTTCTGCTAGCTGATTTGAAGCCTCTTTAAAACGCAGCGGAAGGGGAGTTGTAGCTTTTCTTGCTACAGGTGTTTTTTGTTGTTTCTCCTCCCTGATAATTTTTTCTATGTCTCTGACAGAAAGGTTTTCGTCCAGTATTTTTGCAAGCAGTGTAATTCGGGCCTGGTCATCCTCCATGGCAAGTAATGCTCTGGCATGGCCCATGGATATACGTTCATCCTGCAAGGCAAGTTGAATCTGTGGCTGTAGTTTCAGTAAACGGAGGTAATTTGTAACTGTAGATCTGTTTTTTCCGACCCTTTCACCCAGTTTTTCCTGTGTGATATTGCATTCCTCAATAAGGCGTTGATAGGATATGGCAACCTCGATGGGGTTAAGATTTTCTCTCTGAATATTTTCCACCAGTGCCATTTCGAGCATTTGCTGATCGTTGGCGACACGGATAAAAGCCGGAATAGATTTTAGCCCGGCAATTTTTGATGCTTTAAGTCTTCTTTCTCCGGAAATAAGCTGATATTTATCATATCCCATTTTTCGAACTGTCACAGGTTGAATAATTCCCTGTTGGCGTATACTTTCAGCTAATTCCTGCAATGCTTCTTCTTCGAAATGATCACGTGGCTGAAAAGGGTTGGCCTCGATGGTTCCTATGGGTAATTCAGCAACTGCACCAACAACATAGTTGCCGGAAATGTCTTTGGATGTAATATCTGTGTCAGGGCTTTGTAATATGGCATTTAATCCTCTGCCCAATGCTTGTTTTTTTCCTTTAGTTGTCATGTATAGAGATGTTATCAGAATTGTTAACCCGGGTAAGATTGTTTTTTTGTAATATTTCTCTTGCCAGGTTCAGATAGTTGATTGCTCCGGTGCTTGAAGCATCGTGCATAATAATTGACTCGCCAAAGCTGGGAGCCTCTCCAAGGCGCGTGTTCCTGTTGATGATTGTATCAAATACCATTGATTGAAAATGTGTTTTTACTTCATCAAGTACTTGTTTGGATAATCTTAAACGGCTGTCATACATCGTTAGTAAAATACCTTCAATGTCTAATCCCGGGTTTAACCTTGATTGCACGATTTTTATTGTGTTTAATAGCTTTCCAAGGCCTTCCAGTGCGAAATACTCGCACTGTACAGGGATGATAACGGCGTCTGCAGCCACAAGGCTATTTACGGTTACAAGGCCTAATGAGGGGCTGCAGTCGATGATAATGAAATCATAATCATCTTTTACATAATTCATTACATTGCGCATCATATTTTCCCTGTTGGGGAGGTTTATCATTTCTATTTCTGCACCGACCAGATCAATATGTGCAGGCAGAAGATCCAGATTGGGTGTATCTGAATTCAGAATGATATGTCGCGGGTCTACATTATCAATAATGCACTCATAGATACTTGTTTTAATATTTTTAGGATCAAAGCCAATGCCGGAGGTTGCATTTGCCTGTGGATCAGCATCCACGAGAAGTGTTTTGTATTCTAAAACAGCAAGGCTTGCACCCAGATTTATGGCTGTTGTCGTTTTACCTACTCCTCCTTTTTGATTGGCAATAGTGATAATTTTTCCCATTCCTTATGATTATTATTTGCGTATTAAACAGGTGTTGAATGTGTACAAAATTACATTAAAAATGTGGGATTGAAAATACCCGTATAAACAATAGTTATTAACTGCTCCCTATACATTATTATTGCAGCTAATACTCAGTTTTCAATTGCTCATAAACTGCGTATTTTCAAATGATATCAATAATTGAATTGTGGTGTGAAACCTGTTGCGATGTTTTTGTCCTTGTATCAAAAGCGTAAAAACAGTATTGATAAAGGGTTATTCTGAATCAGAACTGAGATCTTCAAAGGATACATCAAGATGAATTTTATTTTCTGATGAAGTAAGGGAGCTTTCCATGTCAGATACTGTTTTGTCTTGTGCCTCAGTAACTTCAGTAATTACAGGTTTTTCCCCGGTTTTGATAAAATGTATGGCCTCCTGGAGCCCGTTGGCAAATTTTTCAAAATCTTCTTTGTACAAGAAGAGTTTATGTTTTTCGTAAAAGAATTTTCCATTTTCATTATTAAAACGACGCTTACTTTCTGTAACCGTTAAATATAATTCGTTCGACCGGGTTGCTTTTACATCAAAAAAATAGGTTCTCTTTCCTGCTCTGATCGGTATGGAGTAAACTTCATTCTTCCGTTCATTACTTTCATTATCATACGCTGCCATATCGTTATTGCTTTAGGTTTTACCGAACTGTTTAGGCAAAAATACGGAATAAATACTGAATTATTCAAGCTCTGAAGGCAGGTTATTTTAATAAATTTAAAAAACCTTAATATTATATGGTTTAGTACCTGATTATCGTGCTGTTCATAATAATTTTCCTAATTTTGTAGCCTTAAAAATTATAATCGTTATTTTTATGCTAAACAGAAGGCAGTTGAGGTTGAAGGTTGTTCAGGCAATCTATGCGTTTGAACAGTCAGGCAATGACAGGATGGATATTGGTGAAAAGGAGTTGTTTAAGAGCCTCAATGAAATTGATGTGCTTTTTGTAAGTCAGTTATCCCTTTTATTGGAATTGGTGAACTTCTCTCAACTGAGAATGGAGGAGGCAAAAAAGAAATTTTTGCCGACCGATGAGGAGCGTAACCCCAGTACAAGGTTTGTTGATAATCGGGTTGTTGCTATGCTCAACGAAAACCCCGGCCTTTTAAGAAAAATCAGTGTTTTTAAAATCAGCTGGACAGAAGAGCAGAACCTGATACGAAAGCTTTATCAGGATGTAAAAAGTTCTGATATGTTTAAGGAGTATTTATATGCTGAAAAAGATGGCTTCCAGACTGATAAGCAATTCTTGGAGTCCTTGTACCTTGGCTTTATTGCGTTTAATGATGATCTTCAGGGTTTTTATGAAGAACGTAAAATACATTGGTCGACAGATTATGATATTGTTAATAATCTTATCTTACGCTATTTAAAGAATATTAAAGAGGGGAGTACAAATTCTGCAACTTTACCTGAGCTGTTTCCAGTGGATACACTTGATGGAAATAGTGAGGACAGACAGTTTGTTAAGGATCTGTTTCGTAAAACAATAATTAACCGGGAGGCTCATACTCTGTTGATTGCAGAAAGAACACGGAATTGGGAATTTGACCGGATTGCCGTTATGGATAAACTACTGCTTCGCATGGCAGTATCTGAAATATTACTTTTTCCTTCAATTCCCATAAAAGTCTCATTAAATGAGTATATTGAGCTGTCTAAAATTTTTAGTACTCCCAAGAGCAGGATTTTTATCAATGGGGTACTGGATAAAATGATCGATCAATTAAAAGCTGAGAAGAAAATTATTAAAACCGGACGAGGATTACTTGATAAATAGGATTTATGAGATATTTTACAATAATAATAAGCGTTTTAACCATATTGTCATGGACAGGTTGTAATCGTTCCCGGGGAGGAAGCGAACTTCCTGCAGATGTGGTAAATATCCCACGGTCTGCTTCATCAAATGTGGATAAAAATGCCGTTCCACTAATCGTATTTGAGGCTACGACGCACGATTTTGGTCGCGTTGTACAGGGAGAAAGGGTGACATATGGTTATAAATTCAGAAATGAAGGAACCAAAGATCTTCTGATTGTTAAGGTTAATGCCTCTTGTGGGTGTACTGTTGTTGATTATCCTGATGATCCGATACCTCCCGGTGAAGGTGGTGTTCTTCATGTAACTTTTAACAGTACAGCAAAAAAAGGATATCAAAATAAAAAAGTTACCGTAATGGCCAATACACAGCCCTCAAATACTATTTTATGGGTTAAGGCTAATGTGGTAATGGAATAATAAGAAAATGCATATGAACTACTTAGGACTTTTACTGATGGCCCCACAACAGGGAGCGCCAAATGGAGAACAAACCGGTGGCGGTTACAGTTCTTTAATCTTTTTACTCGTTTTGATCGTGATTTTCTACCTTTTCTTTATTCGCCCTCAGGTGAAGAAAACAAAAGATCAGAAAAATTTCCAGGAGGGTCTCTCCAAAGGCGATAAAGTTATAACTGTTGGTGGTATCCATGGCAAAATTGTGGAGCTACATGAAACAAGTGTAACTATTGATGCCGGGAACGGAAATAAATTAGAGGTGGAGAAAACGGCTATTTCAATGGACAATACCACACCGAAAGAGAAAAAATAATCCATGTCAGCTGCTTTTCGTATCGGCTATCAGCGCCTGAAAAAATGGTTTAATCCGGTTCGCCGGAAGCAGCTGTCTGTTTTTCTTACCTGTTTGGCCATATCTTTCTTTTTATGGCTTTTGATTCGGCTGTCGGAAAATGTAAGCTCTTCAATTGAATACCCTGTTGTTATTGAGGATATTCCTAAAGGGCTGGCCTTAACCAATCAATCCGATACTGCTTTTACCATCCGTGTGGACTCACGAGGCTGGAATATGATTCGTCTGAAAAATTTTCGCAAAGATCCTGATGTATCAATAAGCCTTATGAATCTGCGCCTGAATAAATACGATAGTAATTATTATGCCTCTATCCCAACCCGTGGAATAGAGGAACGTATTGCTCATGAGCTGGAGGTTTATAATAATATGCTCTCCCTTACGCCTGACACCTTGTATCTTACACTAGAGAAAATTACGCAAAGGCGCGTTCCTGTTGTTGCTGATATTGATTTTACCCCTGATGATCAGTTTTATCTGTATGATTCAGTGACGATTTTTCCGCGTTTCATGACTATTAAGGGAGTTTACTCTGCACTTCAAAAGATTGATACAATCTTTACAGAACCTTGGCATTCCAATGCTGTTCGCGGACCACAGCATTTTAGTCTCGCTGTAACAACCCCAACCGACTTATCTGCAATTGAACTTGAGTACGACAGCATAAGGGTTACAATTCCTGTTGAACAATATACTGAAGCGGTTATTACTGTACCGGTTTATGAAATAAATAATGCGAGCGATAAAGCCATAAAAATTTTTCCTGATGTGGCAGAAATTCGTTATCTTGTTGCATTAAAGGATTATAGCACTGTTCAAAAGAATGATTTTCGGTTGGAAGCGGTATGTAAAAATGAGGCAACATCAAAATTGCCGGTGCATATTGCCTATTTTCCCGAAAAGTGTATCATTACCAGTATTAATCCGGAATATGTTGAATATATCGTAATTAAATAATGCTGTCAATAGGGTTAACCGGGAATATAGGTAGCGGGAAAAGTACGGTTGCAAAAGTGTTTGCAGCTTTTGGGGTTCCTGTTTTTTATGCCGATTATCAGGCAAAACAGTGTTATTTTGAACCACATGTTTGCGATAAAATTATTGATGCATTTGGCCCGGAATTTTATATCAACGAGCGCACAATTAACAGGAAATATATCGCTTCCTGTGTTTTTTCCAATCCATTGCAGTTAACCCTGCTGAATAGTATTATTCATCCGGCCCTTAATGATCGGTTTAAAAGATGGAAAAGCCAAATGGAGCTGTCAGGTAATCAGTATGTTGTTTTGGAAGCAGCAATACTTTTTGAAGCTAACCTGCAACATATGGTTGATAGGACAGTTTGCGTGTATGCCTCCAGAAAACAGCGTACCGAAAGGGTTTTGCAACGTGATGATATATCCCGGTCTCAGCTTGAAGCACGAATGAATAACCAATGGCCTGCTGAGAAAATTGTCCAAAGCTCAGATTATTGTATTCATAATAAAGATAAGAAAATGATCCTTGCGGAAATTCTATCTCTCCATGAGCGCTTTCTCCATGATAGTCGACAGTTTATCGATGATAAGCATTAATATAGTCGGATATCATTTTATCGTACTCCGAAATCATTGTTTTTATGACAGGATGCCGCGGAGCGAATTTTTTATCACCGCAGGTACTTACAGGTAGTACTTTCGGCGAGGTTCCCGTTATAAATAGTGCTTCTGCCTTTGTTAATATTTCGGAATATTTCCATGGTTTTTCAATAAAGGGAATGGAATTATCAAGTGCAACAGAGACGATTTTTTTACGTGTGATGCCTTCCAGAACCATCTGAAGAGGAGCTGTGTAGAGTTTGTTATCAGCAATAATGAAGAGGTTCGACCGTGAGCCTTCTGTCACCAGATGATGTCGGTCAACGAGTAAAACTTCATAAAGTCCTTTTTCCTGCATCATATTGTTGGAGCGTTCTCTTAGATTTTGTTGTATGATTTTTGCTTCCGGATTTTTCCGTTCAGCAAATAAAAAATCCACTAAAACTCCTTTTTCATATTGTTCAGCAGAAGGATACTTATGTTTGATAAATCCCCCAAAAATACCTGCCTCTGATTTGTTTTTGAAAATATTTAACTGAATATTACCGGTTGTCTTTTTGTTGGCGTTAATCAGTTGATTGAAAACATCTGCAATTTGTTGCTCTGAAGGTAATATTTTCATAATACCTGCAATCTGTGCACTTTGAAAAAGCCGGTTTAAGTGATCTTCCAGAAACAGAGGAACTCCGTCAATTATTCGAACAACTTCATATATAACTCCATGAACTGACTGAGGCTGAAATGTGCATAGATTTCTTTGCTTCAGTGAATCATTGAAAAAAACGATATCTTTTTCCATGACGATCAAACATTTTTGCAAAGCTACATTTGTTTTACAGATAATCATTATTTTCGTATCAGCATTTTAATTATAAAAATATGGAAAATATATCTTTAGGAATTGGGAGCAGGGTAAAACACGCTGACTATAAACTGGGTGTTATTGTTCAGGTATGGAGTGATTGCTATGACATAACTTTTATTGAATATGGTACAGAGCAGATCATGAAAAATGACCCTGATCTGGAGGTGATCGATTTTGTAGCTCCTGCCGGGGACCTTGTGAGTTACTCTGATATTGAAAAACTTATTAAGGATATTGTTATAGCATATTCTGACTTTCATCCCCTGGTCGATATAGCCCCCAAGTGGATTGATGGTGTTGTGGTGTTAAAACCTGGTGATGACTCTCTGCAAAGCAAGGAAATACCTATTGAGACCTTTTTTCATAAAATCGTTATGGTCAGAGATAGGCTGCGGGTTATGGAACAGCGCATAAATGCCAGTAAACTTAGTGAGGATGAGAAGATTAACCTGCAACAGTACATTACCAGAATCTATGGTAGCCTGACAACCTTTAATGTGTTGTTTGCTGAAAAGGACGACCAGTTTCGGGGTGAAAAGACCCGCTAAAAGGTTGCTTTAAGGGATATTGATAACGATCTTCCCGGGGCACATATTCCACTGGAGTAGGGTCTGTAGCGCGCATCAAAGATGTTTTCTACTCCTCCGTTTAGCATCAGATGCGGCCCTGTTTGCCAGGAGACACTCAAATTAACTGTGTACCAGGAAGGGGACCATAGTTCTCCGTTTTCATTAATGGCATACATATTATCTTTTCCCTGTTCGCTGGGAGCAAGGTTTTCTGCTAATATCGCAGCATTATAAACAACATTTACGTCGGCAGTGAACATATGTTGTTTGTAGATGACATGCGTTGCTCCAAATAAAGGCGCTGCATGGCGTAGTGAGTAGCCTTCTGCGTCGCGACTGTGTGTATATGATAAATGAGAGCGGATGCCCAAATGGGTTGTGATATTGCTGTGTAATGCCAGGTTGAAGCCATACAGATGTGCATAGCTTGCATTGACATATGCCTCAACGGCATTGGTGTCACCATCAATTATCAGTTGCGACTGATTATTGATTTCGTATGAACGCTGAACAACCGCATTATCCAGGAAGGTATAGAAAATATTTCCTTCCAGCGTGATCCTTTTGTTAAACAAGTGTTGTGTTATCCCTGCCTCGCCATTATACGCGTATTCCGGCAGTAGATTTTCGTTGGGTACGATTACTACGCCTTTTTTTGGCGTAAATACTTTGGCCAGGCCGTCCCAGTTGGGTGCATGAAAGCCACTTGATACATTTATATAACACGCGGTGTTATTGCCGGGTAGCCATGTAATGCCTGCACTTCCGGTAATTGCCTGATTATTGTTTTTAATCTGATTGTATCCGAATGTTTCTGAATAAAAGGCATTTTCAAACGATGAACGTAGTGTTGTATTTGTTAACCTTGCTCCTGCATTGTAGATAAGCTTGTTCTTTTTATACCTGAGCCCGCTATATAATGATTGAGCATTGTAAACATTGTCTCCATCAGGGTAGCGTGTGAGTACAAAATCATTTGTGTATGTGTCGTTAGTGATATCATATTCAGAAGCATCACTGTCAAGGCCGTTATATATAATTTCAGTACCATAAATTAACGATAGCCCATTGGTGAAATCTTTTTCAAAATCGATGTTAAGAGAGGCAATGGAAACAGCTTCATTTTGAGAAAGCAGGTTGTCATTTTGGAATTTTCTTGTGTGACGGCTTTCGCGGTATTCCTGCCATGTGAATGCTGTTTTTGCTTTGTCGAATAATGCTGTTTTCTTTTTTAATGTAGCTGATAATGAGTTGATTGCAAGGTTCTGAGGTCCATAATACCATTCTGCATATTTTGGTTCTCCATCCGACAGAACCCTTAGTTGGTCATAGCGTGGCAGATCTGATGTGGACGAATAATAGAATAAATAGGCCAGTTCAAGGTTTTTTGAGGCTTGCCAGCTCATTTTTTGCGTTATATGGTATTGTGAATATGCGGATTGTTTTTGAATGTTTGGATCAGGGTTTGAAAAAATACTGTCTATTCCGTTTATGCGGTCCACATACCAGGAGCGAAGATACTGTTCATTGTCGTTTCCCTTACTGCCCATTTCCAGATCCTGAAAGTCGGACCACGAAAAGCTTGTGAAACTTTTAAAATGTGTTGTGGCAACGGAAAAATCACCATGAAGGGATTTTCCTACATTTGCTGAAGAGTAGCCTGCACTGGCATTTGCCTTAAAAAGAACCGAATCATTATCACTGTACTCCGGATTAAAAATGTGAAAATCCATAACACCACCCAGCGCATCAGAACCGTACATCACTGATCCCGGGCCAAAGATTACTTCTGTTCCTTCAAGAATATTGGGATCGATGTTTATGACGTTTTGTACATTCCCGGATCTGTAAATGGCATTATTGAGGCGAATTCCATCGACCATCAGCAGTACGGCATTTGTGCTAAAGCCTCTGATCATCGGGCTTCCTCCTGCCATCTGGCTTTTCTGAACGAAAACTTCATTGCTGTTTGCCAGAATATCTCCTGCTGTCTGTGGGTTGAAAAGTTGTATCTGCTCTCTGCTGATGGTTGTTATTTTTGAAGGCACCTCTTCTTTGGGTTGCTCCCATTTATTGGCTGAGATCACGAATTGATCCAGCTGAATGACCTTTGGTGTCAGATAGATGTTATTATTTCCTTCCTTGAGTGATTCGATAAAGACACTTTCCCTGTAATATGCCGTATGTTGGATCGTAACTTTTCCCTCGCTAATATTTTTAAGAGAGAGGTGCCCGTCCATACCAGTTAGTGTTGAGAAAGATTTGTCTTTATGAAAAACTGCTGCATTTGATATGGGTAGCTTTGTATTTATATCCCTGATAGTAATTTCCTGTGCTATAGCAGAAAAAGGTATAAGAAATATCGGAATTAATACAATCAAACAGAAACGTTTCATCTTTATGTATTTTTTTTGCGAATATAGTTATAATGCTAACAGGGATGGTGGCTTTTAATTTAAAAAATATAATAATTCAGTGTTGTTGACGTTTGATTTCATAGAAAAGGAAAAAGACGTAATTTTACGGGCAATTAAAATTCGATACGTGAGAAAAATATTTATACTTTCAGTTATACTTTTATCTATAATTACTGCCAGTGCGCAGGTAGGGGGAAATAGTACCTATAGTTTTTTAAATCTTGTGAATTCATCGCGAATTGCGGCTTTAGGGTCAAATTTTGTGGCAATTCAGGACCAGGATCTATCCCTTGCAGTTGCCAATCCATCATTGCTGACTTCCGATTACAGCGGTGAGCTTGCCCTGAGTTTTGTGGATTATTTTACGGATATTAACTATGGTTTTGCCAGTTATTCACGTGATTTTGATAACCTTGGAAGCTGGGCTGCAACCATGCAGTATATTGATTACGGTCGTTTTGAATATGCAAATGTCTCAGGTGTACGGGAGGGCGAATTCACCGGTTCAGAGCTTGCTGCTACTTTAGGGTGGGGGCGCCGTTTGACACCCCTGTTTAATATAGGTGCAAACCTTAAGCTAATCTATTCCGGTATGGAGAGTTATTCCTCTTACGGTGTTGCAGTTGATGTAGCAGGAACCTATTACAATGAAGCGAAGAATCTTACTGCTTCCGTGATCATGAAAAATGCCGGACTGGAAGTTGCCAAAAACTACGAAGGTGACCGATCTCCATTGCCCTTTGAAATACAGGCTGGTGTTAGTAAAAAGCTTGATCATCTGCCTTTTCGGTACTCTATCGTTTTAACCCACCTCGAGAACTGGAGTATGCGGTATTACGATCCTTATGACCCTTCAAACCGTGTTGACCCCATTACCGGCGAGGCCAATGAGAAAACAACAATGGCGAAAGTCGGCGACGAGATGTTACGCCATGTTGTGGTTGGTGGTGAATTGACACCTGCGAAATTTCTTGCTATTCGTGTAAGCTACAATTATCAGCGCCGGCAGGAGATGAAAATTTATGATGCCAGGGGAATGGTAGGATGGTCGTGGGGTGTTGGTCTGAATATCAGTAAATTCAGATTCTCTTATGCGCGATCGGCATTTCATGTTGCAGGCTCCCCCAATTACATTACCATCAGCACAAACCTGAATGACTGGTAGGGGTTATTTTTCTTTTAAATATTTTATCCCTCTGGCGACAACAAAGAGTAGAATAAATACGAATACAATCG
>CAZQNY010000003.1:0-70752 GCA_964594665.1 uncultured Bacteroidales bacterium | reverse complement strand
TTCAGGAACCATTAAGGATTAAACCATTTAAGAATTTCCAATGGGGAGTTGTCCGGTATAATTGGTTTATTGGAAATTGAATTAATCGATATTGGTTCCTGAAAAAAAATGTCTGAGAGACGGAGCCGGTCGCAGGTTGCCTAACATGCGTCTGACCCTTTCAAAGGGTTTTAAACCATTTAAAAGGGTTTCAAAGGGTTTCAAAGGGTCAGCATTTCCGACCTCAGTGCATACCTCTCCCCATCTGGCACCGGTTCAAAAACCCCAATGCCACACGACTGGCAACAATATTTCAGGGCCAAAGCTCACACCTTTAACCCGAAGGATCCTGCTGTTTAATACGAAAAAGGCCATTTCGTTACCCTATGGTTTGCAACTTTTTATTTATCCCCTGTGAGGAACTCTTCCAGGCTCAATGAAAATGCTTTATTACTGCGTTTCTGTCAATTTTATAGAATCGATTACGTGGAAACTTCTCCATAAATTCAGGATTTCTGCAAATCGGATAGTTTTCACGGATTTTAACTATAATGGCACTAATTTTAGCATTTAATTCGTTTGATGCTTCTCCTTCAACAACAACGACCGCCTTAAACCCGGTTTTAATGTCGTTCAGAGGGATCAGCAGAACGTCATGACCAATAGCGTTGCTAATCAACTGCTCCAAAGGGAAAGGGTTTATCTTTTTACCACCACTATTTATAATAAAATCTTTACGACCTTCGATAATAAGCCTCCCGGGCTGTGGCACGCGACCAATATCAGTAGTTATAATGTCTCCTTCTGCCAGATGAGGAGCATCAATGCTGATACAACCATCCTCTGTCACTGTGGCGGTTACTCCCGGCAGGGTACGAAAACTATCATCCACATTCATGCCATTGAGACGCTTCACGGCAACATGTGAACAAGTCTCTGACATTCCATAGGTTGCATAAATACGAGGTCGGACACCGGCAACCAGTTCCTGAAGCTTTGGTGAAACAGAGGCTCCACCAAGAATAATTACTTCTATACTACTAATATCAACCTGGCTATCCAAAAGATATTCCAGTTGCATGGGTACAAATGCAGCAAACTTTATCTTACCTTCAGGAAGGATGGGCATGGAGGTTACAGCTGTCAACTTAAGGTTCATCCTCCCGGCCATAGCCCTGACAATCATCATCTTACCTGCAATATAACCGGGAGATAATGACAGTAGAATATCATCGCCCTGCCCAAGCGAAAAAAAAGTGTTTGTCGCCCGCGCAGAATTCCACATATGCTTTTTTTGCAGCCTGATAACCTTGGGTGTACCGGTACTCCCGGAAGTTTGTTGTTCAATATAATCCCTTTTGTCATACCACACACGAAGAAATGCCATTACAGCAGATATTGGCGTTGATTCTTTTCGATCAAAATCAAAAACCATTTCAGGGCTATACTTTTTTCCTTCTATAACAACAGGGTTCCTCATGCGTTCGTCTCTATTTCCCGGGTATTCCAATGCTTGTTATTATTATAAAACATTTTTTCACCACGAAGTTCCAAAGGTGAATCAATATTATTACGATACAGGTTCCCCAAACCAAGCCCTTGTGGCAGCTGATTATCTTTTATGGCGATCCACTGGGCAATAGCGTTAAGACCAATATTCGACTCCAGGGCAGAAGTTGCCCACCAGCCTATATTGTATTCCTCTGCCAGTTGGATCCATTTTTCACAGGCTCCAATGCCTCCCAGTAAAGCAGGTTTTAATATCAGGTAGGCAGGATGAAGTTCGTGTATCAGTGCTTTTTGCTCAGTATTGCCAACAACTCCAATAAGCTCTTCATCCAACGCCACCGGAACACAACAGGTACGTATCACCTTTTGCATAAGCCGATGGTTATTTGCTGCCACAGGCTGCTCAATGGAATGCACCTGCAAGGAGGCAAGTTCATCCATCAGGGGAAAAATATTATCCTCTGTGAATGCTCCATTGGCATCAACCCGCAGAGTAATGGTTGTATGGTCGTAATACTTTCGTATTGCCCTTAACAATTCTATCTCTTTCTCTGTATTAATTGCACCTATCTTCAGTTTCAATGTATGGAATCCGGCGGCAAGTTTTTCATCAATGCGCTGCTGCATTTGCTTCTCATCACCCATCCATATAAGTCCATTCGTAACAATCCCCTTCCCGCCGGAAGTAAATGGAGACGGGAAAAGAATTTTTGAGCCTTTTACCTCAAAATCTTTCAAGGCTGTTTCCAGTGCAAAGGAGATAGAAGGGAAAAAAGAGAGATCAAATGACCGGGGCTCGCTGCCCTCATTTATGGCACGACAAAGTTCATTCAGCTTTGCCTCATATCCGGGAACATCATCGATACTAAGCCCTGAGAGTATATTGCACTCTCCCACTCCTCTATACGGTGTATCCTTCCCGCCAAGGAAAAGAAAATAACTCACCTTTTCGCGGTACACTCCCCGCGAAGTCCCGGCAGGTTGTATGAAATGCAGGATATACTTTTTATATGATGCCTTGAATTTCATAATAATAATGCTATTCCGAATGTCAGTGAAAAAAGAAAGGTTGCCATGGCAAGCTTTTGTAACTCTGAGATCAAATCTTTGGGTTCTGATGCCCGACGCACCCGAATAACACCTGCAATGAAAAACGGAACTATCAGCAACCAAAGAAGAGTTAAATATGATTCGAAATACAACAGGGAATAGATAAGGGCTGTAACAATGCCTGCAAAAATCAAAAAAATATGATACTTCTTTCCAAAAGCAGATCCTTTCATCACCACAATTGTTCGTTTTCCTGTTTCACGGTCGCTGTTTTCATCACGCAGGTTATTGAGATTCAATACTCCGGTACTAAAAAAACCTATACTTGCTGCAGGTAATAGTAACGTAATGTTTACAGATTGCATCTGCATAAAACAGGAACCCAAAACACCCAGCAGGCCAAAAAACAGAAACACATAGATATCACCTAATCCACGGTATCCATAGGGTTTAGGCCCCAGCGTGTATCGCAGTGCTGCAACAATTGCAAGAACACCAAAAACAAGAAACAATACTTTTTGACGTGGTAATGCACCGTAAAGGCCAACAATTACCAAAGCCACACCTGACAGGAACGATGCTATGGCAAAAGCAATAATCATATTTTTCATCTCTTTATGTGATACCATCCCGGTGTGCGTCACACGCTGCGGTCCCACACGCCGGCTGTTATCGGCACCACTAAGGGCATCACCATAGTCGTTGGCAAGGTTGGAAAGGACTTGCAGCAACAGCGTTGTCAATAAGGTCAGAGCCAATACCGACATCCTAAAAGCACCATTGGAGGCAGCAAGAAATGTACCTGTAATAGCACATGAAAATGCCAGTGGCAGGGTACGCAGCCGGAATGCTTTCAACCAGAGTGCAGCCTTTCTCATCACGGCATTTTTGGGTATTGCTGGAAGTCAGGTTTTCGCTTTTCCAAAAATGCCTTTTTACCCTCCTGGGCCTCATCAGTCATATAATATAACATGGTGGCATTCCCTGCCAGCTCCTGGATACCTGCCTGCCCGTCGAGCTCGGCATTGAGACCCGCTTTTATCATACGCAATGCCAACGGACTGTGCTCCATCATCCTGTGCGCCCACTCCACAACCGTATCTTCAAGCTCATCAAAAGGCACAACGGTATTTACCAATCCCATCTCAAGTGCTTCCCGGGCTGAATACTGACGACACAGGAACCATATCTCCCTGGCCTTCTTTTGTCCTACCACACGTGCCAGATAACTGGAACCAAAACCGGCATCAAAACTGCCCACCTTAGGGCCAGTCTGACCAAAAATGGCATTCTCACTGGCAATGGAGAGATCACAGACAACATGCAGCACATGGCCACCACCAATGGCATAGCCGTTAACCATAGCAATTACCGGCTTGGGAATGCTGCGGATAAGTTTCTGCATATCCAGTATGTTTAACCTCGGAACGCCGTCTTTTCCAATATAACCGGCATGGCTTTTCACATTCTGATCGCCACCCGAGCAAAATGCCTTGTCACCCTCTCCGGTAATAACAACCACATTTATATCAGTACGCTCCCGGCATATAACCATAGCCTCACACATCTCTTTGGTTGTATCAGGGGTAAATGCATTCCGGTAACGGGGTCTGTTAATCGTTATCCTTCCTATTCCTTCAAAAAAGTCGAATTTTATCTCTTCGTATTCCTTTATGGTTGTCCATTCTCTTTTTGTGCTCATATTTAATTTTTTATTTTTTCATAATAAGATTTAAATATTCGTTCACTCTGCCCCACAGGTGTTTTAATCTCAATTATTAAAGATTTTTCGAATAAAAAAAGTTCATCCATTTCATGGCTTATCTGAGTTATTGAATCCCATTGACGGTATTCCACTTCAAATGCAGCAGCAATCTTCTCAATTTTCGCCGGATGATGCGCCACCTGATAGCCTTCAAACCATGGGTGTTTTGATGGCCCCTCCATAAGCCTGAAGATTCCCCCGCCGCTGTTATTGATAACAATAATTATAAGGTTTTGAGGAAAACTCCTGTTCCATAGGGCATTGGAGTCGTACACAAAACTCATATCACCAATAAGGAGAATGTTCTTTGTCCCGGGATTGGCCTTACTAATACCTGCTGCTGTAGAGATGCTGCCATCAATGCCGGAAACACCCCGGTTACTGTAAACGGTAATGCTTTCATGAATGTCGAAAAGCTGTGCATACCTTACCACTGATCCATTTCCCAGATGCAGATTGCAGTTCGCAGGGAGGTGATGCAAGAGTGTATAAAAAACAGTAAAGTCCGAAAAATCCGACATGGCGATTGTTGCCTCAGTTATGGAAGAAAGATTTGCATTAAGGCTTTTCCATGTCTGGAGAAAATGTTGATTTGCCTTTTCCTTATGGATAAACAAATTTGATAATAAAAGTTCGGGATTTCCTGCTACAATTCCCTTCAGATTGCCATAGGTGTCGATCTGATCAGGAGCCTCAGCAATGCGCCAGTGCTGCATTTCGGGATGCTTTTGCAACCACAGTAACCACCGTTTTGAAACAATATGTCCTCCCGTGGAAATCAGCAGATCCGGCAAAAAATCTTCTTCCCGGGCACCATCAATCCATGCTGCCAGGGTATCAGTACAGGTAAAGGTGCTTTCTCCCGAAACATTGGCAATGGCCTCTGCAACAACAACGGCCTTTTCACTGTCTGCAATAGCCTGTAATACATTCCTAATCCACTGATTGGGTGCATGTTGACCACAAAGAACCACAATGCGTTGCGATTTCTTTACTAACATTTCAAGCTCCTCAGGCACTGCTGATGAGTACCCGGAAGGCCCGGTAAAAACAGCATCACAATATATCGGAGACGGTAGTGATTCGTAAAGAGGTTCTCTTGTGGGAATATTTATATGCACCGGCCCGGGATGCGGGTTCGTCGATAAAGTCAGTAGCCCGGGAAGAGCAGAAATCAAGCTACAATTTGGCAGGCTCATACTGCCTTTTATAAATCCACTGAAAATTTCCTGCTGAGGAATTGTTTGATTTTGCTGTGTCTCCACCACATCGCCGGGGCGGTCGGCTGTAAGTATTATTAGAGGTACATGCTGATAAAATGCTTCTGCTACTGCAGGTGCCAGGTTTAACGTTGCCGTTCCGGAGGTGCAAATCAGCGCAACAGGATTTTGAGTCTCCAGGGCCAGGCCGAGGGCAAAATATCCTGCAACCCTTTCATCAGGGATGCTGTGGCACGCTATAGATTCCATCGATGTGAATGCCTGTATCAGCGGAGCATTCCTGGATCCCGGTGCAATTACCACATGTACAACACCAAATTGCTTACAGCAAAGTGCCAAATCAGATATATGTTGAAGGTGGTGCTCCATAAAGCGCAAGTTAGCGATTTTCGGCTTACAGCGCATTCAAAACAGTAAGCAATGTCTCACTTTTCATAGCTGTCTCCTGCCATTCTTTCAAAGGATCAGAATCTGCAGTTATTCCTGCACCAACATATAAGGCTACGTTCCTTTCAGCAATACGCATACAACGAAGATTTACATACAATGATAAAGGAGAACTAACATTTACCGGTCCCAAAAAACCGGAATAATAACCACGGTCGTGCTTTTCAAGTGTCTGAAGGTAATGAAAAGAGGATTTCTGGGGCAAACCACACACCGCAGGCGTTGGATGCAGATCCAGAAGAAAATCATGAAGGCTTCCGTTTAGTGAGCTATCGGGAATGATAAATGTTGTTTTCAAATGACATACATTCCCGGCAGCATATGGCTCCGGACCGAAAACTTTAAAATCCGTAATCCCATAATGTTCCAGACATGAAAACACATGATCGCTTACAAAAGCCTGTTCCTTGCGCTCCTTTCTGTCCCAGTTGGCATAGTTCATATTTGCAGCGGTCAGGGCATGTGTTCCGGCAACTGCAGCAGTCATATAACTGCCTTCCTGCGACAAAAGTATTGGCTCCGGCGTTGCTCCGGCCCATAATTGTTCCCCGGTATTAACAACATACACAAAGGCATCGGGATATGCTTTTGCCATTTTTCCAAACAAACCTCCCAATGTAAAACCAGCAGGTTTTTCTGTAACCAAAATCCGTGATAAAACAGCCTTGTCTATTTTTCCGGCATCAATATCATATACAATCTGTTGTACCTGTTGGCGGAATTCTGTTTCTGTAGCAATATAAAATTCAGTATCAGGAGAAGGAGTCAAGGGGTTTTTATATCTCTCTAAAATGGAAAAATCATGATCCCGATCCGAAAAAACATGATCTGCAACAATAAAAACAGCTTTCTCATTCCCCGAGGAAAAAGGATGAAAAAGAAAACCCTTAGTCTTATCTAATAATATTGACGTTAATGATATTTGATTGATATTACCTTTTTGAACCAGTAAAAATGCTTCATCCTCAGCAGGATTTCTCCAGACCGCAAAAGGAATATTTCTCTCAGCACAATATCCGATAGCTTCAGTAAAATTCATGTTATTTCTTCTTCACTATTGCAATAGTAACGCGGGCTGTAGAAATAAGTTTTCCTGTAACAGAAGAAATATCGCAATTCCACACATGCGTGCTTTTACTTTTATTAATTAAGGTCGCTTTCGCATAAACATCGCCGGTACGGGCAGTATTCGTATGGTTTGCAGAAACCTGAACACCAAAAATATGGTACTCATTGGTATCTGCCATTACCAATGAACCGATACTGGCAACGGTTTCGGCCAATGCCAGGGAAGCACCACCATGCAGGAAACCCAATGGCTGCTGTGTACGCTCATCAACAGGCATTGTTGCCTCTACAATGCCTTCTGAACAATGGGTAATACGAATCCCTAAATGGCTGACCATACTCGCCTTATTCAGCTCATTAATCTTCTCCAAACTAAATTCTGATTTTCTCATAACCGATTAATTGGGGCCAAGATAAAATTTTTCATCCAATATTAATTTTGTCAAAAGAAAAGATTCAAAAGAAAAAAAACAATTTTTTCCATATATTTGTAGATAACCATACTAATCACGATACAACATGAAAGAATTGATCCTTTTAATCTTTTTATTTCTAATTGGCACAGCACCTTTCCCATGCAATGCTCAGGATATTCAAACCATAAAGAAAACTGTAGCTGAAACAGTAGCAAAAACAGAGAAAAATCCGGAAATGGGTTTAGATGAAAGAATTAATATCTTCAAATCGGCTTACGATACCAGCATAAAGTATGGTTTGGACTCGCTATCCGGAGATTTGTCTTTTCGTCTTGCACTGCGATATCGTGATCACAACAGTATTGATTCGGCAAAATACTTTTTCTACCGCGCTTTGGAATATACCGATGAAAAAGAAAACCCAGCATTTGAATCAAAGATAAACATTGAATTTTGCTCGCTAATGGATAACCTTGGAAAGAAGGATTCGATGGATTATTTTTTTGATAAAGGATATGCCCTGGCAGAATTATCCGGTGATAGTGCTTATATAGCAATTGCCCTTCGGGAAAAGGCAAGGCAGTATATGGCACAGGGCAATTATCCTTCGGCAATTGAAAATTTCAAAAACCTTAAACAGTATTATTCTTCCAATAATAATAATATTGAATTAAAAAACATACTGAACCTGCTTGGCATAGCATATTTTAAAATTCAATATGTTGAAGCTGCAAGAAGTACCATGCTACAAGGCTTAGCCATTGAAGATGAACCCGGGCAGCCCTCAAATCAACGTTTTTACAATAACCTTGGCCGCCTGTACCTTGAGTTATTGAATAACCCGGATAGCGCAATTTATTATTATCAAAAATCAGCCGAATTAGCCCTGCAACAAAAAATGCCTTTCTCCTGGCTGGTAGCAATGCTTAATACCGGAAATGTTTATGAAGCAGAAAAAAAACCACAGGAAGCCCGGGATATCTATTTTCAGGTACTTCGTAATGATAATATTTCCGACTTTTTCAAGGCAAAGGTTGCTGTATCTATAAATCTTGGTGTTGTTGAATATCAGCTTGGCAATTATCAATCCGCTTCCTTTTACATCAATGAAGGAATAAAAATGGCAAAAGAAGGCGGTTTTCTGGAATTCGAGGTTAACGCAATGAAATACAAACTCTTTCTGGATGCCCGATTCTCTTCCGCCGATATCCTTGAAGAAAATTTTAATCACTATCAAAAAATCGTAGATTCACTTTATAGCCAAATCCAGTCGAATCAAATCAGTGAACTTAAAGTTCAGTATGAAACTGAAAAAGCAGCTCAGGAAAATGAAAGCCTGAAAGAGCAAAATCAACTTAATAAAGCCATTATCAAGAAGCAACGTATCGCACTCATACAAGTCATCATTAGCCTGGTAGTGCTCATTGTTTTGCTGGCTTTGATTTTTAATTTATATAAAAAACAACAAAAGCTAACCCAACAGCTTCGTGAATCAAGAGCAGAGATTGATCATCAAAAATCGCTGGTTGAGATGAGAAATAAAAAACTCCGCCAAACAATTAACACAAAGGATAAACTCCTCTCCATAATCGCCCATGACTTAAAAAGTCCTTTAAGCACCATTCATTCTTACCTTACTATTCTTGAAGATGATAGTTTTGATTTCTCCGGTGAACAATTCAAAGACCTGGTTCGTGATCTGAAACTCAATGTTGAAAACACAACCCACTTGATGGCAAATCTCCTGGAGTGGGCACAAAATCAACGCAACGGAATTAGCAGCAAACCACAACAAACAGATCTTCTGGATGAAGCAAAACGGATTGAAAAAACAATCAGCATGCGAATCAGAGAAAAAAAACTTGCTGTCAACTTTGATTTTCCGGAAAACAGTATTGCATGGTGCGATACCCAACTGTACAGAAATGCACTGCTTAACCTGCTTAACAATGCTGTTAAATTTACTCCAAAAGAAGGTGAAATTACTGTTCAGGCCAAAACAAATAATGACCATTATAAAATTTGCGTCATTGATAATGGTGTGGGAATTGAACCGGAACATCTTGATGACATTTTTGATATCGACAGCAACTACCATACCGATGGTACTGAAGAAGAAAAAGGTACCGGCCTGGGACTGGCAATGTGCAAAGAATATGTCAAGGCAATGGGAGGAGATATATCCGTAGAAAGTACTCCCGGGAAGGGTTCTGTTTTTTGTTTTACAATTCCTTCTGCAGGGAAATAAACTTTAACGGCTTTTTTTTACCTTCGCAGACTGTAAATAAAAGCTGAATAATATGTTACGTACACATACCTGCGGAGAACTCCGTCTTGAGCACATCAACAACACTGTTACCCTTTCGGGATGGGTAAGAAAATCCCGCGACCTTGGTGGAATGACCTTTATTGACCTGCGCGACCGTTATGGCATTACACAGCTGGTTTTTAATATGGAAACCAATGCACACCTGTGTCAAAAAGCCCGCTCACTGGGCCGTGAATATGTTATTCAGGTGAAAGGTGTGGTGGCAGAGCGCAGTAACAAGAATAAAAACATCCCCACAGGTGAAATAGAAATTCTGGTAGAAGATTTCACTGTACTGAATACTTCAAAACTACCTCCCTTTACCATTGAAAATGAAACTGATGGCGGTGAGGAAATCCGTATGAAGTACCGTTATCTTGACCTTCGTCGTGAGGTAAACAGAAACAATCTTGCGCTAAGGCACACCATGAGCATCGAAACACGGAAATACATGAACGACCAGGGTTTTATGGAAATCGAAACTCCTGTGCTTATCAAAAGTACTCCTGAAGGAGCCCGCGATTTTGTTGTCCCTTCACGCATGAGCCCCAATCAGTTCTATGCCCTCCCACAGTCTCCACAAACCTTTAAGCAACTTCTGATGGTTGCCGGATACGACCGCTATTTCCAGATTGTAAAATGCTTCCGCGATGAAGACCTTCGCGCTGACCGCCAGCCGGAATTCACTCAAATTGACTGTGAAATGTCGTTTGTGGAACAGGAAGATGTACTGCAAACCTTCGAGGGTCTGGCAAAACATCTTTTCAGAGTTGTCAAGGGTGTTGAGGTTGGCGATTTTCAACGTATGCCTTATTCCGATGCCATGAAATATTATGGCTCCGATAAACCCGACCTGCGTTTTGGAATGCCTTTCACAGAATTAAACGACCTCACACAGAATAAAGGATTTGTGGTGTTTGATAATGCTGAGCTGGTTGTAGGTATCAATGCTCCCGGATGCGCAGCATATACCCGTAAACAACTGGACAAACTTACCGACTTCGTTAAAAAACCTCAAATCGGAGCTAAGGGACTTGTGTATGTGAAATGTAACGACGATGGGACCTTCAAATCGTCCGTTGATAAATTCTACAGTCAGGAAGACCTGCATGCCTGGGCTGAACGCATGGAAGCAAAACCCGGTGACCTGATCCTTATCCTTGCCGGTGATACCGACCAAACGCGTAAGGCCCTTTGTGAATTACGCCTGGAAATGGGCTCGCTCCTGGAACTCCGGGACCCGGAGAAATTTGCACCTCTGTGGGTCGTGGACTTCCCTCTTCTGGAATGGGATGAAGAAGGACAACGGTATCACGCCATGCACCATCCCTTTACCTCTCCAAAACCGGAAGACGAAGCTCTCCTGGATTCAGATCCCGGAAAAGTGCGTGCCAATGCTTACGATATGGTTATTAATGGTGTGGAAATTGGCGGAGGCTCTATACGTATCCACAATAAAGAACTGCAAAAACGTATGTTCAAAGCTCTCGGATTTACCGACGAAGAAGCACAGTCTCAGTTTGGATTCCTGCTTAACGCCTTTGAATATGGCGCTCCTCCTCATGGTGGTGTGGCATTTGGTTTCGACCGCTGGTGTGCTCTCTTTGGTGGTCAGGATTCTATCCGTGACTTCATTGCATTCCCAAAAAATAATGCAGGCCGCGATGTAATGATCGACAGCCCTGCAGGAATTGCAGATGCTCAGCTCGAAGAACTCTTCCTCCAAATCACAAAACCTGATAAAAAATAGTCTATTCCGGGAAACAATATATACCACAGTAATAGCGAACTATTACTGCAGTTATCCGAAGTAAATCCGCTTTTTCATGGATTTACTTCGTTTTTTTTATCTCCCCTGCTTTCGTCAGTGACCGTTTGATAATTAAAGGAGAAATGATTTCCTGAATGATTACCGCTCCTATTACAATACTTATGATAAGCTCTGTGAGAGTGTGAAGCGACGGAATCTCCGATAACGACAAAGCAAGGCCAATAATTATCCCACCCTGTGGTATTAGTCCCCATACCGTATTCTTACGAACTTTCGTGGAAGCCCCTGAAATCAGAGCCCCTGCTGTGGAGCCACTCCATTTACCCACAAAACGCATAACAATAAAAAAACCAATAAACATGGCAGCTTTATCAAGAGATAATAAATTGATTTGCATACTACTAAGGGTGAAGAACAAAACAAATATCAACTCTTCGGTATACCGTTCCAACAGCTGAAAAACATGGTTCCTGTATAAATTATAGTTAACAACAACAAAACCCATTACCATTGTGGAAAGCATTTCATCAGCGCCAACCATTTTTGAAAGTCCAAAACAGGACAACATCATACCAAACAAGCTTATTACCAAAAAACTCTTATCCTGACGAGGCAGCAATCGGGTGATAAAATTAAAAATCATCCCGCTGACAACACCAATAACCACTGTCAGTGATAATGATACAACAACATGAAGTATAGCATACCCAGCTCCGGGGGCCGTGGCTTCAAGTAATGTTTTAACGATAGCAATAATAACTGCCCAATTAGCAAAAGTAAGTACGTCATCGATGGCAGCAATACCAAACACCGTGCTTGTCACCGGCCCACGGGCGTGGTATTCGTTTTTTATTGCCAACAGCACTGCAGGGTCGGTAGGCAGAGCAAGTGCACCCATAATAAGCACAAACGGAACTACATATATTGCATCAAAAGGCACAAGTCCCGGAAAAGCAACAAACAGCCCATAAAACGCAGCCGCAACAGCAATGAGTGTTAATTCAGCCTGTAATATGGCCATGGTAAAAATGCTCTTGCCCAGCGTCCTGAACTCCTTAAAGGTCAGATGCCCGCCAATGGCAAAAGTGATTACCGCCAGGGATAAGTCGATAATAAATGTGGTGCCTTCTGTGAATCCCTCAGGAATGATTCCACTAACCTGTGGGTTTAAGATTAATCCACCTACAAGGTAACCTGTAACCTTGGGGAGATGCAATTTTACTGCCAGCTCACCAAATATAAATCCACTTAATAATACCAGCCCAATGATTAAAACAGTATCCATACACTTTAATTTGGGTTAAAATTACATTTTTTTAAAAAAATATTTCTAATAAAAAATCCCTGTGAAACATTCATATATAAGGCTTTCCGGAATTTATATTATCTTCATGGCGATAAAAATTCAGCATAAATGAAAAAAAAACCATTTTTGGAGGGTAACGTTTTGCCCTTTTTGGTATTAAACACCAGGAAACAAAAATAAACATTTTGGTTGTAGCCTAAAAAGCAGGAAGCAGTGCAGAAGGATCATCAGGAATGCAAATAATGGCAGCAATAAAATCAAGCAACAGAAGACATGGTTAATAAAGAACAAATTCAATTGGTCGACAGATTTTTCTCCGGTGAGTTTTCACATGAAGAGGAACAAGAATTTTTCGAACGCTTGTCATGGGATGAGGATTTGTATCAGGAATTTGAAAAAACCCGGTTATTGGTAACTCGCATGGGAAGTAAGGAATCGTTAAAGGTTCGTGCTGCATTGGAGAACATTTATGCAAAAGAAGCATCGCGACGATTAAGAATGCAATCGCTTTGGCACTCCAACGCCTTTCGTATTGGCGCAGCAGCCGTAATAACTGCCGCTGTAATTATTTCTTCCATGCTGATTTATAATAATTTTCATGCTGACAGGAACGCAATTACTGAGCTGGCAAGCAACAACACTTATAAAAGCAATCCTTTTGATAACACCACGCTGAACCATCGCATGGAATCGATGATAGAGAGTACTTTTCGCAATGAGATCACATTTTCGGTACTACCAAACCCAAATATGGAGGTCAAAAAAAACGATAAACTGCTGTTCTCATGGCATACAAATGCTCCATTAATCCTGACAATACGTCTTTTTGACGCTAACGACAGCCAGCTAATGGAAATCCATACCATGATGAACAGACTGGAAATTAATGTCCCTGAAGATAACGGCATCTATTACTGGGTTGCAGAAACATCCAACGAATATCTTCAGGCAGGCAGGTTTTATGTAAAAAAATAAGCACTCTACAAATCTGATAAAGTGCGCAGTATACAATAGTCCGCTTTTCATAAATCCAGGCAGTCTGTTTATTGATAAATTGCATCGAACCCATGCAGGTTTATTAACTTGTATCACCCATCAATTTGTTTACTTTATTATTCAGAAATTTTTATACTCCATTGGTATATGGTACGCAAAAAAGCAATCCACACATTTTTATTGTAATTTTGAGTTGTTGAATATCATTTTGAATTTTTAATCGTTATATCATCATGAAGTATTCCCTCTTCCTGCTTTTTACGGTCTGCTGTATATCAACTTTTTCACAACAAACAAATACAGGAATGCATCGTTATGATCCGTCGCTTCGCGGGCAGTCAGGAGTTGACTGTCTTCTGTCGCCGGAAATAGCATGGATCTTCGAGTCAGGGGATCAGTTTAAGGCAGCGCCTGTTGTTGCCGGTGAATACATTGTTGCCGGAAATACTGCAGGAACCGTTTTTTGCCTGGATATGTACGGCAAACTGTTATGGAAAGACTCTACAGACAACAGCATTGAGGCCCCCGTGTTAATATTGGACAATACCGTTTATGTGGGAAATCTGTCAGGAAATCTTTATGCCCTGGATCTGTTTACCGGCAAAAGAAAATGGGTGTATCAGGCCGACAACCAGATTATGGGTGCACCCAACTGGTATCGCGCAGAAGGGCAGACCTGCCTGCTGGCCGGAAGTTACGACTACTACCTTCACTGCGTGGATGCAGCCACTGGTAGCAGTATATGGAAATACGAACTTGACAACTACCTCAACGGGACAGTGGCGGTTTCCGGACAGCGTGCTGTTTTTGGTGGCTGTGACGGATTTATGCATGTTGTTGATCTGATAACAGGAAAGGCTCTGCAACGCTTCGATGTTGCCACCTATATCGCCGGATCACCGGTTATCTTCGACCATTTTGCCTGTACCGGCGATTACGATGGAGGGATGACATGTGCAGACCTCAACAAAAATATCATCAGCTGGACCTATCGTGATGACAAAAACACGCAGGCTTTCGTGGCCAGCCCTGCCACTAATGGTGCTCTTATATTCAATGGCTCACGCGATAAACATGCGTATTGCTTTGATTGCAAATCCGGTGAGGTTATTTGGAAAGTAAATACAGGAATGAAAATCGATGCTTCCCCGGTAATAGCAAATAACGGTGTGGTATTTATCAATACGCGCGGAGAGCTTTATCTTCTAAATGAAAATAATGGCGCAGTAATGATGCAATACGACCTTGGTGTACCGGTTTTCAGCAGCCCCGCAGTGGTTAACAACGCCCTTGTAATCAGCGCCGCCGATGGAAATATTTATTTTCTTACTCAGTGATCATGCTGAGCTTTATTCCCTTATCTTTATTAAAAATTATAAATCATGCCCAGAAAGAAAAAATTCACAAAAAATAAAATTAATAAACTGGCCCGCAACACTTTTATGAGTAAAGTGCTGGAGGTTTTTACAGGCAACCCTGCCCAGGGTTTTAACTTCCGCCAGATAAGCGGAAAACTGGGTGTCAACGACCCACAATCCAGAGAATTAGTACACTCTATGATCCGGGAATTGAGAGCCTCAGGAGCCATTATTGAACTTAAAAGGGGGAAATATAAACTTAACCCCGAGATTGCTGAAACCATGCGATCGGAAACGCTTATCGAAGGTACTGTGGATATGAAACAGACCGGAAAAGCCTATGTTATTACAGAAAAATGTGACGAGGACATTTTTATAAATGCAGGTAATACAGGGCATGCGCTTCATGGCGATACAGTTCAGGTACAACTGTTTCCCCGACGCCAGGGACGAAAACCCGAAGGAAGAATTAAAAAGGTTGTCAAAAGAGCAAAAATGCAGTTTGTGGGTACACTGCAGGCAAGTGAAAAATACGCTTTTGTGCTCCCCGACCAAAACAATGTACCCATTGATATTTATATCACTAAAGAACAGCTGCGCGGCGCAAAAGACGGAGAAAAAGTGTTGGTGAAAATTACCGACTGGCCGGCACGCAGTAAAAATCCTTTTGGCGAAATTGTTGAAATACTCGGAAAACCCGGCGATAACGAGGTTGAAATGCTCTCCATTCTTGCCAATAACGATTTTCCCCTGCATTTTCCCTTAGCAGCCGAAAAAGAAGCTGAAAAAATACCTGCCGAAATCCCCTCTGAAGAAATAAAAAAACGCAGGGATATGAGAAGTGTTACCACCCTGACCATCGACCCCGACGATGCAAAAGACTTTGACGATGCTCTCTCGCTGAAACAACTACAAAACGGAAACTATGAGGTTGGTATTCATATCGCCGATGTCTCTTACTATGTAAAACCCGGGTCGAAAATTGATAAAGAAGCCTTTGAAAGAGCTACCTCTGTATACCTCGTGGACCGTACAATCCCAATGCTTCCGGAAAAACTATCCAATGGCCTCTGCTCGCTGCGCCCCAACGAAGATAAACTCTGCTTTTCGGCAATATTTGAACTCGACAGCGAAGCGAAAGTGATTAAAGACTGGTTTGGAAAAACTGTTATCAATTCCAACAGACGATTTAACTATGAAGAAGTGCAGGCTATGATTGAAGGAGCCAGCGGTGACCTAAAGGAAGAGCTTATGACCCTTGATATGCTGGCAAAAAAACTCAGAAACAAACGATTCAAGGCCGGATCCATTAACTTTAAGTCGCAGGAGGTGAAATTTAAACTCGATGATAACGGTAAACCTTTGGAAGCATTTATCAAAGAACAAAAAGACTCCAACCAACTGGTAGAAGATTTTATGCTGCTGGCAAACCGGAAAGTAGCCGAGCGTATCGGGAAAAAGCGCCGCGATCAGGAACCCGATACATTTGTATACCGTATCCATGACACGCCAAACCCGGATAAACTGGCCGACTTTGCTGAGTTTGTAGGGAAATTTGGTTATAAACTTAATATCGGAAACAGAAAAAACATCGCAAAATCAATGAATGAACTCTTCCGGAATGTCGCCGGTAAAGGTGAAGAGAACATGATTGAAACCATTGCTATCCGTACAATGGCAAAAGCCGTATACAGCACCGAAAATATCGGGCATTATGGACTGGCTTTTACCTATTATACCCATTTTACCTCTCCCATACGCCGATACCCGGACCTGATGGTTCACAGACTGCTCGAACATTACCTTAACAAAGGCCAATCAGTGCCACAGCAAGAGTATCAAGAGATGTGCAAGCATTGTAGTGAACAGGAAAAAAAGGCCGTGGAAGCTGAACGCGACAGTGTGAAATACAAACAGGCGGAATTTATGCTCGATAAAGTGGGGCAGGAGTTTCCGGGACTTATCAGCGGAGTATCAAAATGGGGCCTCTTTGTAGAAATTGAAGGAAATAAATGCGAAGGCCTCGTGCGAATGGAAGATATCCCTAATGACTTCTATTACCTCGATGAAGAGAACTATTGTGTTATTGGTCACCATGACGGCAAAATGTATCGCCTCGGTGACAACGTTCGGATCGTTGTTAAACGTATCGACCTTCAGAAAAAACAAATGGACTTTATGCTCGCTTAATATTACAGACAACCGATAATCGATAACTGATAACCCTTTATGCATCAAGACCTGACAGGAGAAAAATACCTGTCAGGTCATCACCAACCCGATAACTGATAACCGACAACAATTCACTTTCCAGACCCGACAGGAGAATGATACCTGTCAGGTCATCGCCAACCCGATAACCGATAACCGATAACCTTTTTTTAGGGATAGTTGTACATTTTCCTCTACTCATATAAACTTTTATTAAAAAAAACACAATTAACCATACAATTTAACCGTTTAGTTAAAACAAATGGTTAACTTTGTCGTTACAATAAAACAAACTACAAAAAATGACTACAGAAGAACAAATACTTGAAGCAGCAAAAAGAGTGTTCAGGGCAAAAGGAATGGATGGCGCCAGGATGCAGGAAATAGCCGATGAAGCAGGCATTAACAAAGCGTTGCTACACTATTATTTCCGTAGTAAAGACAAACTGTTTCTTGCTGTATTTACAGATTCTTTCCGGCAAATAATCCCAAATATGGAAGAGATTTTTTCTCAGGAGATACCCATAAAAGATAAGCTTGGGCTATTTGTGGAGGCATACACCCAACTTTTGAGTCCGTATCCGGATCTTCCGATGTTTATACTTAGTGAAGCCCGTCGAGATCCGGCGATTCTTATGGAAGTTCTTGATAAGGGAGGAATAAAGCCCGTTGCCATAACAAACCTGCTGCTCAACGAGATGGATGCCGGCAATCTTATTCGTCAGCACCCTTCGCATATGATGGTGAATGTAGTCTCATTATGTGTCTTTCCCTTTCTTGCAAAACCCTTGCTGGAGACAGTAATATTAAAAAAACAGGGAGTGGATCCCTCGGAGTTTTACACCAATCGGCTGGAAGAGATAAAAACATTTGTATACCGTGCTACAATACCAAATTATAACGCATCATGAAGGCAAAACTAATATTTATAGCACTGGCGGTTGCCGGTTCGTTACAGGCGCAGGACACACTCACCCTTGCCGGGGTGCGGAAAGCCGCCAGGGAGCATTATCCAGGCATCAGCAAAGGAGAGATCTATCATTCACAGGCCTCCCTTGAGCTGGAGAATCTACAAACAAATTACTACCCGCAATTATCGCTGGGAGCAAGAGCCTCGTGGCAATCGGATGTAACAACCATTGCTCTGGAGCCGGGTCCCGGGGCGTCCGCACTTCCTTTTTCCACCGACGACCTGTTTATCCTCCCGGAGCTTCGAAACGACAATTACCGGGCTACTGCAGAAATCAGCCAGGTTATCTGGGATGGTGGAGCTACAAAAGAGGCCAAAGCCCTAAAAAAGGCATCTCTGGAGGCCGCGTTAGCCACTTTCGATAACGATGTTTACCATATCGGAGAAACAGCAAATACACTATTCTTTCGTTTGCTTATGCTGCGAGAAAAAGAACAGGTGCTGTTACTTACCCGTGAAGAACTGATTTCACAACAAAAAGCACTGCTGACAGCCATTGACAACGGAACCTTGCCGGCATTCAATGCTGATGCCTTTGAAGCTGAGTTACTTGCGCTGGAGCAGAATATCGCATCAAATACCATTGCAAAAAAAAGTATTATTAAATTGATTAATATCCTTACCGGCAATAATTTCTCAACAGACACACCTGTAAAAATCCCGGAGTACTCAATTCCAAGTATTAAAAGCACAATTATACGACCGGAGTTACGACGATTTAATGCCAGTATCAATGTGCTGGATAAAAACAAACAACTCACCGCCCGCGCGCGGAATCCTGTAATTGCAGGATTTGCCCAGGTGGGCTATGGCTTGCCGGGGCTAAATATGTTCAACACCGATTTTCAACCCTGGGCATTGGCAGGCATTACTGTGGCATGGAAACCCTGGGACTGGAAGAAAAACCAGCGACAGAGGCAAATCATCGATAGGAGTAAACAGATGCTGGAGGCCGACAGAGCTATTTTCCTCCAGGGTATTCAGCAGGCAGTGGAACAGAAATCAGCCGAAATCAACAACCTGAAAATGTTAATTGAAAAAGACGACCAGATCATCGCCCTGCGGGAAAAAGTAAAAAAAGCGGCTGAAAAACAGCTCTCCGAAGGAACGATTACTTCTACCGATTATCTCTCAGAGGTGAACCGTGAAAAACAGGCTGTTCTTAACCGTCGCATTCATCGTATTCAGCTCATTGCCACATGTTACGAATATTTGCAAACCACAGGAGAAATTCAAAATAACGACAAAAACTAAACCTTTATAACCATGAAAAAAACCGGAATTTTAATCGCCGTAATTGTGATGCTCACGGCATGTCAGCACAACGAGGACCGCTCAGATGCCTACGGAACCTTTCGTGCTGATAAAGTCATGGTCAGCGCGCAGGCCAACGGGCAACTTATATATAACGCCATCGAGGAAGGGGCTGTAGTGGATCAGGATCATTTAATGGCTATTGTGGACACCACCGACTACCAACTACAAGTTCTTCAGCTGCAACAAACTGTTAAAGCTACAGCAACACGTATAAATCAGATTGACGCGCAGGAACAAGTACAGCAGCAGCAAAAGGATAATCTGCTGACTGATCTCGCAAGAGTTAGAAACCTGATAAAAGGCGGCGCTGCAACACAAAAACAGCTTGACGACCTTCAGGGTGCCATTGCACTGACAGAAAAACAAATTCAGGCAACACAGACCCGGAAAAACACTGTATTGGCAGAAATTGATAACCTTAACATTCAAATCGACCGTGCGAAAGAAGCCCTAAAAAACTGCATGGTTTATAATCCTGTTAAAGGTACAGTGCTTACCAAGCTGATGTATAATGGAGAAACTGCAACGTTCGGAAAACCCCTCTATGCCATTGCCGATATGAAAAACCTCAACCTGAAAGTATTTGTAAGTGGCGAGCAACTGCAGAATATCAAACCAGGCCAAAAGGCAGAAGTACTGATAGATGGAACGAAAGGAAAACTAAAGACCATGGAAGGCACAGTGGTTAAAATAGCAGAAAATGCAGAGTTTACGCCCAAAATTATTCAAACACGCGAAGAAAGGGTAAAACTTGTTTATGCTGTTGAAGTAAAAGTTAAAAACGACGGTACGCTTAAAATAGGTATGCCGGGAGAGGTGAATTTCAAATGATCAGCGACAACGGCATAGTAGTCGACAGCATTTCCAGAGCGTATGGCTCAACGCAGGCGCTGAATAAGGTCTCCCTTAATGTTGGAAAAGGTGAAATTTACGGACTCATTGGTCCGGATGGAGCCGGAAAATCAACGCTTTTCAGAATTCTTACAACATTGCTGCTGCCCGACAGCGGCACTGCAATGGTAGCAGGATACAACTGCGTAAAGGACTACCGTGAAGTGCGTAAAAAAGTAGGATATATGCCCGGAAGATTCTCTCTATACCAGGATCTTACCGTTGAGGAAAACCTCAACTTCTTTGCTTCGGTTTTTAAAACCACTGTAAAGGAAAACTACCATCTTATTAAAGATATTTACAGCCAGATAGAGCCATTTAAAAAACGACGTGCCGGAAAACTCAGTGGTGGGATGAAACAAAAACTGGCACTATCATGCGCATTAGTACATAAACCGGAGGTGCTGTTTCTCGATGAACCTACCACCGGTGTTGACGCTGTTTCAAGAAAAGAATTCTGGGAAATGCTGCACAGATTAAAAAGCGAAGGACTAGCCATTCTTGTTTCAACTCCCTATATGGATGAAGCTATGATGTGCGACAGGGTTGGGTTTATCCAACAGGGTGAGATTTTTTCTTCCGGAAATCCACACCAAATTATCAATAATTTTTACGGGAATGTTTTTAAAATAAAGACCCAAAATCCGCAGCAGTTGGTGATGTTGCTGGCACAACAACTGGGCAGCGGTAATGTACATCGGTTTGGTAGTGAGCTACACCTCTTTGGCGACGATTCGATTGAAATATTTTTGAAGGATTTCGCATTGCAGCAAAGCAGCCTTACTATAAACTACGAAAAAGCCACACCCACCATCGAAGATTGTTTTATCCAGTTAATGAAAAATAACCATGAACAAAACACCGGTCATTGAAGTCAATGGACTCTATAAACGCTTTGGAAATTTTACCGCCAATGATAACCTGACTTTTAAGGTTTATCGGGGAGAGATCTTTGGTTTTCTGGGTGCAAACGGAGCAGGAAAAACCACCACAATGAAGATTCTCTGCGGGCTTTCATCTCCATCAGAGGGTGAAGCAATGGTTGCCGGTTGTGATGTATACCGGGAAACAGAGAAGATTAAAAAACGTATTGGATATATGAGTCAGCGGTTTTCGTTATATGAGGATCTGTCGATTCTGGAAAATATTGTTTTCTATGGTGGAATATATGGCATTCCACACCGTGAAATACACGTAAGGGCAAAAAAAATGCTTTCAGGGCTGGGCATTTGGGATATAAGGAAAAAGATTATCCGCGACCTGCCACTGGGGTGGAAACAAAAACTGGCCTTTTCCCTTGCGATGTTGCACGAGCCATCGATCATTTTTCTTGATGAACCCACCGGAGGAGTGGATCCACTAACACGAAGGCAGTTTTGGGAGATGATCTATCAGGCGGCAGGAAATGGTTATACGGTTTTTGTTACAACACACTATATGGATGAAGCTGAATACTGCGACAGAGTAAGCATTATGGTTGATGGTAAAATTGTGGCTCTGGATACGCCTTCCCAATTAAAACAAAAATATAAAGCCGCGAATATGGAGGAAGTATTTCTGACACTGGCGAGATAATTTATTGATAATAAATACAATAATAAAGATATGAATAGTTTTTGGGCCTTTGTAAAAAAAGAATTTCTGCACATCTTCAGAGATACCCGCACCATGCTGATACTTTTTGGTATCCCGGTGGCTCAAATACTGATCTTTGGCTTTGTGGTCACCAATGAGCTGAAGGATATGCGTATAGCTTTTCTTGATCTTTCCCACGACGAGGTTACGCATGAAATCACGGATAAAATTATTGCATCAGGTTTTTTTATTAACGATGGTTTTCTGGATAATACAGACCAGATAGAGGCGGCATTCAAAAAAGGAAATATCCGGCAGGTGGTGGTTTTTGAAGATCATTTTCAGGAAAACCTGCTCAAAAATCAGGAGGCATCCATTCAAATCATTACCGATGCTTCGGATGCAAATACCGCCAGCCAGCTGGTGAATTACACTTCTGCCATTATCATGCAATATGTCAACACATTAAATCGCAACAATGCGCTACCGGTGGTGATAAATGCAGAGTCGAGAATGTTTTTCAATGAATCGCTCAAGGGCGTATATCTGTTTGTACCCGGAACAATTGCCCTTATTTTGATGCTTATCAGTGCTATCATGACATCCATAAGCATCACCCGGGAGAAAGAGATGGGCACAATGGAAGCTTTGCTGGTATCTCCCTTAAAACCGTATCAGATAATCCTTGGTAAAGTAATGCCGTATATGCTGCTGGCACTTATAAATGCTATAACCATTGTACTTCTTGGATACTTTATATTTGGGCTCCCGATCCATGGCAGCATTTTGTTGCTGGCATTTGAAACCATCCTCTTCATAACATTAGCACTGGCACTGGGAATCCTTTTTTCCATAATATCCCCCAACCAGATGGTCGCAATGTTTGCCTCCATGTTTGGATTACTGCTGCCAACACTTATCCTTTCGGGTTTTATATTCCCCATTGAAAACATGCCCCCGGTTTTGCAGTATTTCAGCCTGATAATTCCTCCAAGATGGTTCTTATTTATTATAAAAAACATCATGCTCAAAGGCGCCGGGCTGGCATATGTATGGAAAGAGACGCTTATTTTACTGATAATGACCATTGTATTATTTACTATCAGTATTAAAAAATTTAAAATCAGATTACAATAAGCACTATGCGAACAATAGGTTATATCATACGAAAAGAGTTTATCCAGCTACGACGCAATCCAGTATTATTTCCCATACTGATTGTAATGCCATTGGTACAACTGCTGATTTTGGTTCCTGCTGCAACGCTTGAAATGAAAGAGATTAAATATTTTATTGTGGACAAAGACCTCAGCACTACCAGCCGTGATCTGTGTGCTCATTTTGAAGCGGCCTCATTCTACGATCTTCAGGGTTCGTCGTTTGATGATGATGTGGGATGTGATCAGCTGATGACTGGAGGCAGTGATTTGGTTATAGTAATCCCTGAAGGCTTTGAACAGGATTTGCTAAGAAGTAAAAAGGCCACATTACAGCTGCAGATAAACGCAATTAATGGCGTTGCGGCGGGCTTAATAAACAGTTATACCAACAACATTATTATGGCCTATAACAAAACCATCATTCCACAGGTGGCAACACCTCAGGAGCTCGCCCAGATGTCAGGGTTAAAAAAAATCCGCATTACGTATAGTCATTGGTACAACCCTGAGTTAAGGTATCCCATATATATGCTTCCGGGCATTCTGGTAATTTTGGTATCGGTAATAGGGATGTTTCTCAGTGCACTGAATATTGTCAGAGAAAAAGAAATCGGCACCATTGAACAGATCAACGTAACACCAATACGCAGGTATCAGTTTATCATTGGAAAGGTAATACCTTTTTGGATCATTGCCATGATAGAGCTTGCGCTGGGCTTGGTGATAGGATGTCTGATATTTAACGTGCAGGTACAGGGATCGCTGATAGTCCTGTTTTCTTTTACAGCTGTCTATCTGCTTGCAGTAATGGGGATAGGCATTTTTGTAAGTACAATCAGCACAACCCAACAGCAGGTAATGTTTGTAACCTTTTTCTTTATGCTTACATTTATTCTTATGAGTGGCATTTTTACTCCTGTTGAGAATATGCCTTATTGGGCTCAGAAGGTCAATATCATTAATCCGTTTGCATATTTTATGCGCGTAATACGTATGGTAATGCTCAAGGGAAGCGGCTTTTCAGATATTCGATACGAGCTGGGAGTAATGGCCGTTTATGCCCTTACAATGCTCTCGGTGAGCACCTGGCGATATCGTAAAACCGCCTGACAGGGAGTTACCATGAATTCCCATGAATATAAAAACCCCGGCATTACAATACTGTAGTGCCGGGGTTATGTATCAGACCTGGAAAGTCTGTTTTAGAATCTTGGGGTGTCTATTCAATCAACATTGCTAATGTTGAATAATAATCTTCGAAAGATGGCTGTCATCAGTAGTTTTGATGTTCAGAAAATAAACACCATCAACAAGTGATGAGAGGTCGAGTTTTTGGCTGAATTCACCCTGTACACTGCCAAGTTCAACAACCTTTATCAAAGCATTTCTGTTATCACGAACCTCGAGGGTATAAAAATCACGCTTTTGAGCATTGAAATAAATCAGCACCATGCCTTTTGACGGATTAGGATACAGCGAAAGCTGAATAGCCTCTGCAAGGTCTTCAAGACCACTACAATCCTCAATCGTAATAACAATTTGATCTAATGTAACACAAGCAAAGGAGTTCGTTACCTCCACAGAAATGGTTTTGGCACCCTGATAGCCGATACCTGTAGAATCCACCTCAATAGTTTGTGTGGTTTCACCTGTTGTCCAATTGTAGGTATCGCCGTCGCTGCCGGCATCGAGTGTGATAACATGATTATGACACATGGTAAAGTCATCGCCAAGATTCACCACAGGAACCGGGTTAACAATAACTTCAGCAACACCTTCACCGGAATTGGTACATCCATTGGCATCAGAAACAGATTCAACAGAATATGTCATCGTTTCAGCAGGAGTAAAATAGGACGACCAGGGAGATGTTTCAGCAACAAAATTCTGGTCATCGCTGGTTATGATAGTCCATGGAGCCATACCAGTAAGTTCAACAGAAATCATCAGGCTGTCACCGGCACATATTTCCCCACTACCGGAAATCAATGCTGCAGGAGCTGGAAATACTGTAAGGACCTGTTCAAACATCACATCTTCACAACCTTCATTGGCAACGAAGGTTGCAGAAAGCATCGCCTGACCATTTTCAATATCCATTGCGCCCGGAGTATAAACAGGCATCAGCAGTGTGGCATCGTCAAACATACCATCACCCCCTGAGCTCCACATAACTTCAGCATAGTTTTCAGCTTCAACGCCTTCGACCATGTAAGTGTCGTTGGAACAGACAGATCCTGTTTCAGGTACATTAACCACCGGGGCCTTGCTTATTGAAAGAATAACCTCATCAGAAGCCGTTGTAGAAGGGCCGGTAACCGTCATTGTAAGCGTAACCATACCCGCATTCATATCCTCTTCAGAAGGTGAATATGTTGGATTCACCGCAGTAGCATCATCAAACGTCCCGGTACCGGTTGTTTCCCACAGGATCTCTTCAATAAGTGTAGCATTGGCAGCATCCAGAACAACAGGAGAAAGCTCACATGTTGCAAGATCAGCACCTGCATAAGCGGTGGTTGTAATCATAGAAGGAAGTACAATATAATCAATCCATGCACAATCATCACCTTCAGAGACATAACCATCTTTATAGTATTCCCATTTGAAGGTATGAGAGCCTTCTGTAACAGGATATTCTGCATAGGTCCAGTCCACTTCACCAGCCCACTGATCAAGCATATCACCATCGACATAAAACTTAAGGTAATCATAACCGGCCTCACTACTCACTTTATAGTAGAATGAGATTTTATCATCACGGGCAACCTCATAGTCAAGATATATTACAGCAGTTTGATTATGGTCAATTTCATCTGATTTCGCAGCATAAAGGCCCTCATAAACCTGATTCTCAACCAGTGACCATCCTGCATTACCACTCATTTGCCAGTCAAAATTGGCAAAATCACCCGACTCCCAGTCTTCGAGAATCAGACCAATAACATGGATATAAGATTTTTCAGCCTCATAGGCACCACCTTCAAGATGGAGGATGAATTCTGCCGAAGTACCCATTGGGGTTCCTTGCTCAGCAGTAACAGAGAAAGAAACTGAAACCGGCTCATTAACAGCAAGCATACCTATTTCCGCTTCATCGGTATTGAGGGTAATATACTGTGTTGGGCAAATTAGAGAAGCCATCACCCCATCCAGGTCGTAGGCTCCGGGGTTAGAAACTTCGAAAGTTATTTCCACTGTTTCACCGGCATCAATACGACCGTTTCCATTTCCTGCAGCATCATTAACCGACATACTCCCTGCCATCAGCTCAGGAGCCAGGATATTCAGGGAGAAACCACTTACAATGGTAGTATCATTGGCATCCACAGCAGTGAGAATAAAATCCACCTTTTCACCGTTTGGGGCATTTTCTGCAACAGCAACAGCAAAGGCATCATCGATAGTTTTGATATCTTCGGGGTTCAAATCGCCAAAATTCTCTTCAGCATCAGTTATAGAAACATAAGGATTTTCTGTTGAAAGGGTAACATCAACATTATAGCCCGGAGTATCACCAATATTTGCCATAGTAACATGGAGGGTAGCAGCTTCTTCATAATCGAGCTGACCGTTATTATTGGTATTCACATCATTAACTTCAACATTCTGATACACGATCCATGGTTGATCCGGTGGAGGCCCGAGTTCGAAGGGAGAGATAAAGGTCATCATATAACCCAGACGGTTATCAGCCCAAACGGGGTAAACCATTCTGTCACGGGCAGCGATACCGAGATAGTCACCCATATACTGATCGGCGAGGCCCGGAATAGGAGTAGGCGTAAAAGCCACATCACTAACGCGGAAGTCTTCCCAGGTCTGGCAGGCATCGTCAGAAGCAGCACAGAAAGCTTCTGCCTGATTGGAATTAACATTTCTGTCATCATAAAAAACAACAGCCACGTCACCGGTTACAGGGTCACAGGTAATCCAAGGGAGGTAGTGTTCTTTCCCAAGTCCTGCTTCATCCTGGTTCACACGAACAGGAGTGCCAAAGGTCTCACCACCATCGGTTGAGGTGGCCACATAAACGTCTTTATCGGGGCCCTCATTAATACCGGGAACGCCCACATTGGTCCAGCAGATATAAATATTACCACTTGCAGGGCCGTTGGAAATATCTACTGCCATTACGGGGAAGGAATTCACACGCATATTCTTTGAAGTACCTGTATTTCGGATACCACGGATATTGGTAATCACTCTGCGGGGAGTATCCCATGTGGCACCGCCATCTAAAGAGCGAGCCATACCAATGGCAGTTTCATCGCTTGGCCAGTCATCGTAGATAGTCCAGATAGCATAAACTTCACCATTGGGACCGGTTTGAATGTTGACACCCTGATTGTGGCTGCCGGCACTAACGGCATCAGAAATATTTATTGGCGAATCCCATGTTTCGCCATCAGTTGTGGAACGTGAAATTTCAATATCCAGATTATTGGAACCGCCAAAGTCAGTCCATGCATTATAGAGATACCCTTCGTAAGGGCTTGAAGGGCTATTATCGATCCACATATGGTTTTTATCCAGAAGGTCGCCCCATCCACCGGCAGAGTTAGCCACCAGTACCGGCGTCCATGTCTGGCCATTATCATCGCTGTAGGAAATACCCTGGCCACCGTTGGAATGAATAAACCCGACAAACATGCGGCCATCAAGGTTTATAGCTGTAGTGGGGTCTCCACTATTACCTCCACCGGCACCTTCGACAGAACCGCCCCAGGAGATACCATTGTCGAGGGAATAAAAATAATTTGCACCATACAACGACCCTACCGGATTTTGGGTAGAGTTGTTTGATTGCAGGATATGTGCATTATTATTGGGATTAATAAAAATAGAGTTTTCTGTCTGCGTACTGTTATCCTCTGTTACGGGGACGTCCACAGAGTCGTCAAAAGAAGTCCCTTTGGACATAATCCGCGGGGTACGTTTTATGGCTTGTGGTGGGGCATAGTCAGGAGCTACAGGCACAAGACCCTCAAAGGCCAAACGACGCCAGTAACTCATATTGTCAATTCGATCGTCGACCTGATACTTTGCCGGTACCTCCTGATCGGGACGATACATTTTTTTCTTTTTGCTTTGTGCCTGTATTCCGGTTGCAGAAATCAGCATCGCAGCAAAAAGCAATAGCGTAATACTTTTAAATTTCATAGTAGTTGTGTTAAAAAAACCTGTATTTCTCATTTCAACAGACACTACAAACAACTAATAGATGTCTGAACATACTTTAAGCGATGAAAACAACAATTGTTCATCGCTGTAAAATATTAGGTGTAAAAGTAGTAAAAACGATAATGCAGAAGAAAAAATGCTACGTTTATTCAGGTTGTGAAATCTTCAGGGTATAGAGAATAGCCTCAAGTTGCAATAATTCATCGCGTTTATCCTGCCCCGGTGCATAAAGAAAGCCATCAAGGTGGATAATACGGTTATTATCTTCATCAACAATAGCATAATGGACAAACGGGCCGCCCATAAAATCCTTTATTGTTTCCCATAAACCACGAATTTCAGTGGCATAGGTTCCATTAAAAACTACCGGGCGTGAGGCAACCGGAAATTTATCTGTTACAACCTGCATATAACTCTCGGGAAGGTCTCCCGGGATATGTTCAAAGGTAAGGATATCCCGCAGCTGAATAATGGCGCGGGGATCCAGCTGGGAGGTGTCTCTGTATTGCTCAGTATAAACCAGAATACCGTAATCCACCTTAGGTGTTTTTCGCCAAAGCCAAACAAAATCCGTGGCATCTTTTGCCACATGAAACCCCGTGGGCATGGATAACTTTACTCCGAATTTATTGTCCAGAAATCCGGCCATTTTATTATCTCTTTGCTGATTAAAAAACCGGTTTATCCTGATGCGCTCTGCCTCAACATAAGTCTCATAAATCGTTGCTTTATACTGATCAAAAAGGCGGATGAATTCATCCTCATTACGGACTGTAAAACGAAATATACGTTGAGGTTGAGAGTGTTTATTGATAATTTTCTCCACTTTGGGTTCGTTTGAAGGATCGATTCGAACCATTAACACATTTCGATGATTCTGAAACATGGAATTTTTATCAAATGTAGCTTCTGTAATGTGCGGAGTTGTATAGAGGGGCTCTGTTTGATTAATGGTGGAATCATACTGACTAAAATAGTTGCGTATTTCTACTCCTATACGACTTTCCCATACTTTGTTGCCACTAACCACCAACATTTCATAGGTAGCTCCCGAGGATCCCGGTTTCTCCAGCATCTTATCACCGGCATTTTTTCCGGCCTCACCGCAAGAGGAAAATAACAATGCGAAAGAGATGAAGAGCAGAAAGGAAACAATTTTTTTCATAACAGGTGTTTTAATCTGTGATTAGCTTTTTTTGGCAACTTTAATTTTCTGCCCCGGCTTAAGGCGATGGGCATTGGAGATATTGTTCCAGGAGCGTATCTGGCTAACCGTTACATCGTACTTTTGAGCGATTTCCCACAAAGTATCTCCTGAACGCACTGTATAATAAACGTATTCACCGGTGTAATTATTATCTGAAGAAGCGCTCTCCGAACCTGGAGCTGTAACCACAAGCTTTTGCCCCGGATGAATCGTATTTCCACGCAGGTTGTTCCATTGTTTTAGTTGTGAGACAGACACACCATTGGCTTTTGCAATGGCGCCAAGGTTATCACCACGCCGAACAGTATAAGAGCCATTTGTTGCTTTCGCAGAAGAGGAGGAGGTAGTCTTTGGGGCGTCGGCATAATAGGCACCACGGGGATACACCACAAGACGTTGCCCTGGACGAATCATCGTGCCTTTCAGGTTATTCCATCGTTTAATACTGGAAACACTGGTTCGGTACTTTCTTGCAATAAGACCCAGGTTTTCACCGCTTCGAACTACGTGAATGGTACGTTCCTGAGCCTTTTTAATCTGCGCCAGCATCTTATCTCTCTCCAGCCCTTTCTGTGTTTTATAATCATAAATAGCCTGTTCATTATTCAAATAATCATCCATATATGACACGGGCAGTCGAAGGATATATTCTTTACCTCCGGTGGCAGGAATAATATTAAGCTTATAGGCAGGGTTAAGAAATTTCAGCTCTTCAACAGAGATTCCCAATACCTCCTGCAGCTGGTCAAAAGCAAGTACATCATGAACCTTTACCGAGTCCACCTGTGCAAAAGAACATAGGGCTTTTTCGGGGTATATCTGATACTCTTTTGCATGGGTCATCACATAGTTAACAGCAATAAAGGCAGGCACATACCCCCGGGTTTCGCGTGGCAGAAAGGGCTGCACCACCCAGTAGTTACGCACGCCGCCAGCCTTACGAATGGCACGGTTCACATTCCCGGCACCGCTGTTATAGGCTGCAAGTGCCAGCGACCAGCTGCCATACATATCATAAAGATCAGTGAGATGTTCACAGGCTGCAATAGTTGCCTTATAAGGATCAAAACGGTCATCAACATACGAAGTGACTTTCAAGCCATACACTTTTCCGGTGCCATACATAAACTGCCAAAGCCCTTTTGCTCCGGCCCAGGAACCTGCTGTAGGGTTGAGCGCACTCTCCACAACAGCCAGATATTTTAGCTCCAAAGGCATATTGTAGCGGTCGAGGATTTCTTCAAACAACGGAAAATACAAATCCGCAAGCCCCAGCAGCCGCGATGTAAGTACAGGTTTTTTTTCTGCATATACTTTTATATAACGCGCCACATCACGGTTATAAACCAGGTCGATGGGCGTTTCAGCATTTAGTGCGGCAATACGTGCAGCAATTACGGAGTCGGAAAATTGCATGGGTGTAGCAGGATACAGGCGCTCACGGGCTGTTGTATCACCGGAATATTCCAAAGGTAAACGACTAAAGATATTGCTGTATGCCAGGCTGTCGAGCATTGCCATAACACGGCTGTCGCGCATTAATACCAAATCGTCGGTAAGGGTATCAGGAATCTGCTCCTGTGATAAACTGAAAATAAGATCAGCATATTCAGGAGTTATATAGGTTTTTTCTACTATAGGTTCAGAGCTTATGGTTGTTGCTTCCGGGAGTTCTGCCGGAGCGAATAGAGATCCATAGAAGAGGGAGAAAATAAATGTTATCGATTTAATCATACGTTTTTAGTCTTTCACAAAATCCATCACAGTATTAATTATATACAAAACTACAATATTGTCTTATACATCCGTGAAAGTTTTACTCAAAATCAAAAAATCATCATTTTCCCAAAATATCAATAAAAATCTGATCCGGAACTTCCACCACATCTGCCTGACCGACACCATCTGACACCTTGTAAATTCAATCTTTTTTAATACTTTTGCACCTCAATTTGGATTTGGTGTATAAAGTTAAGATTAAAGATGCGTAAATACCCTGATTATAAACAACTTAACCTGTCGCAAACAGGTCTTGATATTCAAAAATTCTGGAATGATAATGACACATTCCATAAATCATTAGAAAAAACAACAGGCAAAGAGCCATTTATCTTTTTCGAAGGCCCGCCCTCTGCAAATGGCATGCCCGGAATCCATCATATGATGGCCCGTACTATCAAGGATATTTTTTGCCGTTATAAAACCCTGAAAGGCCACTACGTAAAGCGTAAAGCCGGTTGGGATACCCACGGCCTCCCTGTGGAAATGGGCGTGGAAAAAAAACTCGGTATCACAAAAGAAGATATCGGTAAAACAATCACTGTTGCTGAATATAATGCACAGTGTCGCACCGAGGTAATGCGCTACAAAGACGAATGGGACAAGCTTACCACCCAAATGGGTTACTGGGTAGATCTCGACGATCCATACATCACTTTTGAAAACAAATATATCGAAACACTGTGGTATCTCCTGAAAGAACTTTACAAGAAAGATCTTCTCTATAAAGGATATACCATCCAGCCATACTCACCAGCAGCAGGTACCGGTCTTTCCACTCATGAGCTCAACCAGCCCGGTTGTTACCGCGATGTGAAAGATACCACCGTTACCGCTCAGTTTACTGTTGTTCGCGATGAGAAGTCGGAATTCCTCTTCGAAGATGCACATGGCACCGTGGCGTTCCTTGCATGGACCACCACCCCATGGACACTTCCTTCAAACACTGCATTGGCTGTTGGCGACAAGATCAACTATGTAGTTGTTAAGACTTTCAACCAGTACACCGGCAAACCCATGACCGTGGTTCTGGCGAAAGATCTTATGAACGCCCATTTCAATCCTAAGAATGCTGATCTGGCACTGGAGGATTACAAAGAGGGCGACAAAAAGGTTCCTTTCCAGGTAGTGAAAGAGCTCACCGGAAAAGATCTTATCGACATCCGCTACGAGCAGCTGATGCCATTCATCAAACCAGACGGTGACGCATTCCGCGTGATCAGCGGTGACTATGTAACAACAGAAGATGGTACCGGTATCGTGCATATTGCGCCTACTTTTGGTGCTGATGATAAGCGTGTGGCACTGGTAGCAGGTATTGCGCCTCTGATACTTATCGACAAAGCAGAAAGCCTTCGTCCAATGGTGGATCTCCGTGGTCGCTTCTACCCTATTGAAGACCTTGACGAAGCTTTTGTTGAAAAATATGTTGACACAGAACTCTACGGTAAATACGCCGGTCGTTTTGTGAAAAATGATTATGATCCTGAGCTTACCGACAAAGACACCTCGCTGGATGTGGATCTGGCAGTGATGCTCAAATATGAAAATAAAGCCTTCAAGGTAGAAAAACATACACACAACTACCCCCATTGCTGGAGAACTGACAAGCCGGTGCTTTACTATCCGCTCGATTCATGGTTTATCCGCTCAACAGCGGTTAAAGACAAGATGATTGCCTTTAACAAAACCATCAACTGGAAGCCCGAAGCCACCGGAACAGGTCGTTTTGGCAACTGGCTGGAGAACCTTCAGGACTGGAACCTAAGCCGTTCACGCTTCTGGGGAACACCACTGCCAATCTGGAGAACGGAAGACGGTAAAGAAGAAATCTGTATCGGTTCGGTAGAAGAACTTTACAATGAGATTGAAAAAGCAGTGAAAGCCGGTGTTATGACAGGGAACCCGATGGGAGACTTCATACCCGGGGACTTCAGTGCTGCGAACTATGATAAAATCGATCTGCACCGCCCGTATATGGATGATGTAATGCTGGTTTCTGAAACAGGCAAACCGATGAAACGTGAAAGCGACCTCATCGACGTTTGGTTTGATTCAGGTGCCATGCCCTATGCACAGTATCACTACCCGTTTGAAAATAAGGACAACCTCGACAGCTACTTCCCTGCAGACTTCATCGCCGAAGGTGTTGACCAGACTCGCGGTTGGTTCTACACGCTCCATGCAATTGCCACCATGGCTTTTGATTCGGTAGCCTATAAAACCTGCGTTAGTAATGGCCTGGTGCTCGACAAAAAGGGCAACAAGATGTCCAAGCGTCTTGGTAATGCAGTGGATCCATTTACTACAATTGCCAAATACGGCCCTGATGCAACACGCTGGTATATGATTACCAATGCACAGCCCTGGGACAACCTCAAGTTCGACCTCGACGGCATTGCGGAGGTTCAGCGTAAATTTTTCGGCACATTGTACAATACCTATTCATTCTTTGCATTATATGCCAATATTGATGAATTCAGCTATGCTGAACAGGATATCGCCATAGAAAAACGCCCGGAAATAGACCAGTGGATCCTTTCGGAGCTTAATACTCTGATAAAATTTGTAGACAAAGCATACAACGACTATGAGCCCACCAGGGCAGGCCGTGCGATAAGCGATTTTGTTTGTGATCACCTGAGCAACTGGTTTGTGCGCCTTTCAAGAAGAAGATTCTGGAAAGGAGATTATAGCTCTGACAAGATTTCGGCTTACCAAACGCTCTATACCTGTATGGAAACTGTGGCAAAGCTCATGGCTCCCATAGCTCCGTTTTTTGCAGAACGACTATTCCTTGATCTCAATGGCACTTCCGGTAAGTGTGAAGCAGAATCAGTGCATCTTACCGAATTCCCTGTTGCCAATGAGGCTATGATTGATAAAAAACTGGAAGAACGTATGCAGCTGGCGCAGCAGATCAGCTCCATGGTTCTTTCATTAAGAAAGAAAACTAACCTGCGCGTACGTCAGCCCCTGGGGAAAATTATGATCCCTGTAATCAGCGATGGTTTTACAGAACAGGTGAATAAAGTAAAAGACCTCATCCTGTCAGAAGTTAATGTCAAGGAGATTGAATATCTTACAGAGAGTGGCATCCTGGTGAAAAAAATCAAGCCCGATTTTAAAGCGTTAGGGCCAAAATACGGCAAAATGATGAAGCAAATCAGCTCAGCGCTGGCAAACTTCTCTCAGGATGATATCGCTGCATTGGAAGCCAATGGAAATTACAACCTCACAGTTAACGATCAACTTGTGGAGCTAACACTTGCTGATGTGGATATTACCACTCAGGATATCCCGGGCTGGGTGGTTGCCAATGAAGGCAAACTTACCGTAGCACTCGACATTACCCTCACAGAAGACCTGAAGAATGAAGGTCACGCACGTGAATTGGTAAATAAAATTCAAAATATCAGGAAAGATCAGAATTTTGATGTAACGGATAAAATTGTTGTTACTTTGAAAAAACAGGATGGTTTAGAATCTATTGTGAAAACAAATTTTGATTACATTTGTTCTGAAACCCTGACTGAAGAATTATTATTCCTGGAAGAGCTGGCACCAGAGCAATCCACAGAGATTGATTTAACAGAAGGATTAATTACTTTTATTAAGGTTGAAAAAAAGCAATAAACCCCCCCGGAAAACGTTCCGGAATAAATATAAACATCATGGCAAAAGAAGCAACAAAACAAAAGATGCGCTATAGCGATGAGGAGCTGGAGGAATTCCGCCAGATAATCCTTAAAAAACTTGAGAAGGCCCAAAACGACCTCAAGTTGCTTCAGGAAGCTTACACGCAGAGCGATGTACACGGAACCAGTGATACCTCTCCTACGTTTAAGGTACTCGAAGAGGGAAATGCTGTGCTCAGTAAAGAAGAAAACAGCCGACTGGCAGCACGACAACAAAAGTTTATTACCAATCTGGAAAATGCTCTTATTCGTATCCAGAATAAAACGTATGGTATTTGTCGTGAAACAGGTAAACTGATCCAAAAAGAACGACTGAAAAGTGTTCCCCATGCTACGCTCAGCATTGACGCTAAGATGGAGCAAAACAAAATTGAAAAGCTCAAAAACAGATAATCTCTGTTATGCGTGATCTGGCAAAAAAACCATTCTGGATTGTAGCAATTATTCTTGTCATTGACCAGGTATCAAAATTCCTGGTCAAGACAACCATGTATATAGGTCAGGAGTATAAGATTTTTGGCGAATGGGGTCGTATACATTTTATTGAAAACAATGGAATGGCCTTTGGCATGGAGTTCGCCGGAGAAGCAGGAAAGATAATTCTTACGCTTTTTCGCCTTGCCGCCGTTGTTGGCCTGGGATTTTATATGCGCCATATCATTCGTACAAAACCCAACATACTGTTTATTATTTTCCTGTCCATGATTTGTGCCGGTGCACTGGGCAATATTATCGACAGCGTTTTTTATGGTGTTTTATTCAATGAAAGTACCCCCTACGAGCTTGCTGCATTCCTTCCTGAGGGGGGAGGCTATGCCTCATTAATGCATGGGAAAGTTGTAGATATGTTCTATTTTCCTATGTTTAAAGGCTTCTGGCCTGAATGGGTTCCTTTTGTTGGAGGCAATTACTTTGAATTCTTCCGCCCGATTTTTAATGTTGCCGACAGTGCAATCACTATTGGTGTTTTTGGGCTTATCATCTTTCAGCGTAGGTTTTTCAGAGAATCCTGATCATTCTTTCTCTTCCTTTATTGTTTTTACCTCACAATCATTTTGAGATTAATGAAATCCACATTCAGTTTTCCAAAGGATATACGTATCTTTACAGGTGCAATTATCGCCGGAGATGAAAACGAAAAAGACTCGTAGAAAATTCGACCACCAACCGCTAATACCAATTTTAGTCCTGGTATGTATTGCCATGGTACTAATTCTTTTCCCTCTTGAGAGCAGAGAAAAAGGATTACTTACAGATTACTATTTTCTTCTGCCTGCATTTCTTGTCCTATTTGGCCTATCACTATTTCTCATTAAAAGAGAAAATAGCACTTATCGCAATAAGGAGATGAAAGATAAAAGCACAATAATCAATCATCCGGAAGTCCTGCTTGAATTTATTTCCGGATATGAATACGATATTCGTCATCATGAATTCACTTTTCTTGCTAATCATTCTTTATCGGGAGAGAATATTTTCCGTGAAGGAAAAATGAGCCTGAAAGAATTTCTTAACAACGTTACCGATAAAGACCGTAAGCGTGTAAAGGAATTATATACCGCCATAATCACTGAGAAGTTACCATTTACTGTTGAATTCGAAGTTTACAACAAGAACCATAAGAAACGCATTATCACCATGAAGGGAAGAGTTTTCCTGGGAGACACCGGTGAACCGGAATATATAACAGGAACACTTCAGGATATTACCAGTTTCAGAGAAAAAGAGGAAGCCTTAAAAGCGTATGATAAGAAATTATTAATCCACCGTGAACGGTTGGAGCGCACCCAGCATCTTGCACAGGTGGCATTTTTTGAATACGACTGGCAGGAACAGCGTTATGAACTTTCAGCAGAGGCGTATAACATTATGGAGATTGACCCTGCGAGCAAAAACCTGAATCATGCGTTCCTGGAGCGCATTTATAATGACGATATCGTCAGGCTCAGGGGGCATGCTTTTCAAGGCACAAAAGAAGGCACTCAGCACCACGGAGAGGTTGAATTCAGAGTCATTGCGCGTGACGGAAGGGTGAAATACCTTTTCGCACAATACGAACATCAATATAATGCCCTGGGGCATAAAATAAAATCCAGCGGATGGATTCAGGACATTACTACACATAGAATAAATGAAATGGCATTGGCCGAGAGTGAGGAGAAGTACAGAAATATGTTTGCACTCGAATCGGATGCACTGTTTTTATGCAATAATGATACCGGTGAAATTCTGGAAACCAATGCCTCAGCATCAAAACTTTTTGGTTATAAACCTAATGAATTCAAATCAATAAAAATCAATGATCTGGCAATAAACCCTCGCACCTTTGCCGATCATATGAAAAGCAGAAACGCCTCAATACACAACCTGAATTGCAAAAACCGGAACAACCAGATCTTTACTGCCATGGTCGCATTGGCGTACTTTGTCTGGAAAGGCAGAAATGTTCATTTGGCGGCATTCAGGGATATATCCCAGTTGCGGGCAGCCGAAAAAGAGCTGGAACTGACCAAATTTGCATTGGACCATTCAGCAATGATGGTATATGTTCTGCGAAAAGACGGGTCGTTTCACTATGTTAACGATGCACTAATAAAAACCCTTGGCTACCGTAAGGAGGAAATTCTTTCAAAACATATTTTTGATATTCAGGCACAAATAACAAAAGATCAGTTTAAACAACGATGGGAAAATTTGTTAAAAAACAAAACCATCCGGCTTAATGATGTGCACATTACTTCTGCCGGAGAACATATACCCTGTGAAGTAATAACCAACTTTCTAAAAATTGACGGGGAGCCCTATAAGGTTGCTTTCCTTCAGGATATCCGCAATAGAATTGAAATGGAAGAGCAGATACGGCACAGCGAAAAGATGAATGCCGTGGGAGAACTCGCAGGAGGAATTGCACACGATTTCAACAACCAGCTAATGGGAATTACCGGTTATGCCCATTTGCTCAGAAACGCTATTAATGATACCCGATTAAAATCTTATATAGATAATATTATCCGGGCTTCAGACCATTCAACAGACCTTACGGGAAAATTACTGGCGTTTTCGCGAAAAGGAAAATATATCTCTATCATTAATAATATGCATGAGATTATCAACGAATGTGTTATGCTTCTTCAGCCCGGATTGGGAAAACAAATAGCTATTGATGTTAAACCACAAGCAAATAACCCTTTCTTTCGGGGAGATACCTCATCGATACAAAATGCCATTCTTAACCTGGCCATCAACGCAAAAGATGCCATGAAAGGAGGCGGAAAAATAGAAATCGCTACTAAAAATCAATTGATCTCTTCTGAGGATAGTCAGAAAAAAGGCCTTGACAAAGGAAGTTATATTTGTGTTTCCATCAGGGACAATGGCAAAGGGATACAAAAAGAACATCTTGACCGCATCTTTGAACCCTTTTTCAGTACGAAAGAAAAGGGCCATGGCACGGGACTGGGATTATCGGCTACCTTAGGAACCATTCAGGCACATAAAGGAACCATAAAAGTCAACAGCACCCAAGGTCAAGGCAGTGAATTCACCCTATTCCTGCCTGCCTGCAACGAAAGGCCAAAGAGAGATCAGAAGGAACAAAAACCAATGATCTACGGCGAAGGCAAAATAATGCTTGTTGATGATGAGGATATTGTTAGAGAGGTAACTGCATTGCTAATAAAAAACCTTGGATATAATGTTATTGAATTTGGCAATGGCTCTGAATGCATTGAATACTATAAAAATCATACCCATGAGGTTTCCGCGGTAATTCTCGACCTCATAATGCCGGGAATAAGTGGTTATGAAGTCTTTCATCAGCTAAAATCCATAAATAATAAGGTCAAAGTGCTTCTTTTCTCAGGTTATAGTACCAATGAGGAAGTTCAAAAAGCGCTTGACAACGGTGCAGCAGGTTTTCTTCAAAAACCTGCAAAAAAAGAAATCTTGTCTCAGCAATTGGCGAAAATTGCCGGCAAATCAGTGTTCCGACATTCTTCCGGTTCCCATGAAGGAAATTTAAGTATGACACTCCCTGACATCAAGCAATTAAACCTGGAGAAGGCATTGGCATATGTGGATGGTGATGAAAAAATACTGCTACAAATCCTATGGAATTTTACCCATAAATACGCTTTGGTTTCTAAAAAAATAATCGCACAGCTAAAAAGCAATGATCTCCCCGGTTTGTACCTCAATATTCATAGCATCAAGTCATTACTTGGGAATATGGGCGCTGAAGACCTATTCCAAAAAGCATCGGCACTCGAAACAGCCTTAAGCCATTCTGATTCGATATCAACACATGACAGGAACCTGCTCAATACATTTATTTCCGACTTGAACAATCTTATCCGTGAGCTTAGAGACTGGCACCATATCACTTCTCCGGATGAAAAGCATATACATGAAGACGATATAAAGGAATTTTCAACGTCACAACAAATCAATCGACTTTCGGAAGTCCTCAAACTAATTAATCAGTATAGCCCCGCACATATCGAAACCATTCGTGTAAAAACAGCGAATATTGCATGGTCAGTAGCAATTGAAGGCAAATTACCCGCTTTGCTGCAGTATCTGGATGACTATGATTTTGGAAAGGCCTCAGAATTATGTGAAGCATTAATAAAAAACCTGCAAAACGATGAAACAAAATAAACAATACAACCTGCTTATCGTAGATGACAACAACAGCAACATCGACCTTCTTTTTCATTCTTTATCAGCAGACTACAATATCTTTGTTGCTATTAACGGCACTACTGCAATAAAGGTTGCCAAAGAAAAACAACCTGATTGCATATTGCTTGATATTGCCATGCCCGGAATGGATGGCTTTGATGTATTGCAAAATCTTAAAGAAGATCCCATCACAGCGGCTATTCCCGTGATTTTTGTAACCGGCAAATCAAACTATGAAGACCGGGCAAAAGGATACGAAATGGGTGCTGTAGATTATATTACCAAACCACTGGAACTTATTGAGGTAAAAAACAGACTCAGAGCCCAACTGGAGCTCATTACCTTTCATAAAGAAATGACGTTCTTTAATGAAATATTAAGAGACCTTAAAATACTTTACTGGAGATATAACCATAAAAATGACATGCTCGTAACATGTGGATCCATTGAAAGTTGCCTTGGCATTCCCATTAAAGACAATGATATCTTTTCAGACCAATATCAGCGGCAGGTTTCATCACAAAACAGGTCAAAGCGAAAAAACATTATTGAACGCATCAAACAGGGACCACAAAACTACATTCTTGAATACACGCTGGAAAATAATCCTGAAATAGTGTTAAAAGAAAAGGGATTTATAAGCAAAACAAACAGCAATACATCTTTTGGATATATAATAAAGAAAGAATAATTAGTGTCCAAAGCCAATAGTAACTGCATGTCGGAATTGTAATGATTTATCAATGACAGGATTATAAATAACAACACTCTCAACCTTGGTTCGTATTTTCTTGCCGGCATTAATAAAAAGTGTATTATGCAACTCAAAATCCGTGTATTGCCAAATATCTCTATGGTATTCATAAGGTTCTTTAATAAAAAACACGGTAGCATTTTGCCAGCGCAGATTATTTCGAAACTGCTTATCAAAACCACACTTAAAATTCACGCCATAAGAGGTTGAAACATATTCCCCCTTTGCAACACCGAATAATGCTTTCCCTGAAGTAAAGTCATAAAGCGTCTGATTCATAAAAACAGCTGCTTTCCCACTACAAATACCCATAAGCATAGAACCGTTCAGCTCTGGGCCAAAGTCGCGCGAATAGCCATAACTCAAAAGCAATGTCGCCGGCGATAGAAAGGTTGTGGTTTTTTGTGGCTTCTCAATTGATGTTGTACTGTAACCCGGAAAAAACTGCGTTCGAAAATCGGAAGAAAAGGATAAAGCAAAAGGGTTTTCATCAGTTTTTAATAAAAAATTAAAAGTAAATAAATCACTGACTTTCTGCACCTCCCAGTTACCTTGAAGCATTGCCCCTGTTTCATATCCTAGCTTATGTGAAATTTTCACATTCCTGTAGCTGTGATTTTTCGTCACATAAAGATCACCTGATAAAAGTAAACTGTTGGCGAGGGAAGGGTTGCTCTTCCAGTTTTCAAGATGCGTTCCTCCTACCGTAATATTCCAGTCATAGCTACAATTGTCATTGCTAACAATTTTCCCATCACTTTCTGCAGCAAAAGGATAGAGCAGTGTATGGTTTATGCTTGCATAGAAGCAAATCCTAACAGGTAGAATATTGTAATCAACCGCCGAAATAGAATAAAAACACAAAACAATAATGCCCACCGGCAGCCAACACCACATATCAACCCTCCACACAAAATATACATTCTATTCATTTTATTCTATAGTAAAAAAGCACCTCCGGAACTCCTTTCGATTTTTGAAAAGGCTTTTATCACCATCAACACACACCGGAATAATTGCCACTTTCGAGTAGGGATTGGCAGCAGTGGAATCGATAACTCTCCTGATATCCTGTATCTGAGGTTTTATGAGGCCACTATAGAAAAAAACAAACAAAGCATAATCGTATTCTGCACCCAATTCCACGGGATCAAAAACCATCTCCGGAACAAATTTCAAATTTCCCCGCAAATCGTCAATATCTTCTTTTGGGAGGTACACCACAGGTAAATCTTCTTTCCCCAGTTGAGCGCCAAAATTCATAGCCTTACCCATACAGATTTTCACACTATCGTAGCTGATTTCCTGTCCAAACCTGTTAAACTGCCTTGTGACAGGATACATCTTATTGTCATGCATCATCTCCCAGGTGTCTTTATCTTTTGGAATTGCAAAAAATTCCGGATGATAACCGGTTTTCTTTTCAAGCCATTGGATACTCTTCTCTGTTGTCTGGTATTTAGGTCTCAAAACACCTGTTGTTAAAACAAAAACCGACAAAACCTGATTACAGGAGGTAGCAATAAAAAGCATTGCAAAGCATAAAAGAAAAGCTGTTTTTTTCATAGCCAATAATTTTTTAGATATATAAAGGGCAGGAGCCCACGCCCCTACCCATGAAGAATTCAAACTATTGCAACGGAAACATAATATAATACGACCCGTCCTGGTTAGTCAGGTTATAGGTACCTGCCTTAAAGACAATAGGTTCCATGCCCATTTTTTTCCAAACCTCATCCGGGAAGTACACATCTTCAGGCATATAGATTGATCGCTTGTTTTTAAACCTGTTGATATATTTTCCTTCTTCATATAGTTCAACAGCATCATAATCAATCTTTACCGCCAGGAAACGGCCATCGTTTGTAGGTCCTATAAGGCCTGGCATGGATTCACCGGCACTATTATCGCGACGATGGAAACCTAACAGGAAACAAAACCCTTCGCCATCTTCACAATCCAGCAGGTAACTGTGCATATTAATCATAACAGAAATATGCCAGTTGAGCCGAAAACGTGGCCAGGGAATCTGTTCATCCTGCTCAAAGGGGTTTTGCTGTACGCCAGCACTTGCACTTCCAATAACCATTACGGTTAACATTAAAACTGATAAAATCTTTTTCATATCTCCAACACTTAATATCAAGCCTACTCTTTTCAGGATTTTCAGCCTCCTCCTTTTTGGTTCTTAACACCGGCGCCCTGGCGTTGTGGTTCTTAATACCAAAAAGGGTAAAACGTTACCCTCCCAAAATGAAATTTTTAATGAAAAGTGAAAGAAATGAAATATATGTACCTGATTTATAATATATTAAAGAATCAGCGTACAATGATTTTTTTTGTTTCCGAAATACCCTCAGAACTATAAACATGTAAAACATACAGTCCGCTATGTGGCACAGTAATCTTTCTGACTACGCGGGAATAGGCGGGAATTAAATTTTCAGATGCATAACAGAACCCATCAATATCGTAGAGTTCAAATGCGAAAGCCTGACCCTGTTCACCTTCAAAAGCAAAAGAGATAATATTGCTTAACACAGGATTACTATAAACCTTTACCTTGAAAACAGCTTTTTCTTCGATACCAACGTTTCCAATAACATGCATTCTGAGCGGAAGGGAGTAAACGTATCCTGAAGTCTGAACAGCTATGGTATTATAATAGTCCCCGGGAGGTAATCCATCGGCATTAAACCCAACATTAACAGATAGTTGTGAAGTTGCAGGAATGGTATCAGAAAAATCAGAAAACCTCATCCAGGGAGTGGCATCAGAGGCTGATACAATTACGGGAGCCGGAAAATCCGACGCATTGGAAATAACAATTGCAGTATCGGCTAACTCACCCTGATGAAGGGTTAGCAGAAGGCTGTCGGAGGCAAAAGAGATTGCTGCCGGCTGTGGTGGAGAAAGGATATACTGCACCGCATTGGCGAGGTTCAGGCGGCCTCCGGAGACTGAGCTACCCAACAGCGTTTCCACCGTATCGGTAGTTGAAAGTATGGCATCCTTAAACAACAGCGAAATGGTCGCCGGATCATTTTTATACCTGTTCATAAGCGCCTCATCAGCGGCTGAGAACAATACAGCCACTGCGGCAGTAATATGTGGTGTCGACATGGAAGTACCTGATTTGAAACCATAGGTGTTGCCTTGTCGTGTGTTATAAATTGCCGTTCCGGGGGCACCCAGATCAATGGTTGTGGCACCATAACCAGCAGAAACATGCTTCTCGTCGTCGTCGGTGGTATTGGTAACAGTAATTAAAAATGGCGAATCACAGGCTGTTGGCATATCAAGTACCTCATCGATATTGTAGTTGGCATTTGCTGTTGCCCCTGCGCTAAGAATTCCATACGCACCCAGCGAGTCGTATATGGCACACCAAATGGGAAAATCATCCGGATCTCCATTATTAACACCCCAGGAAAGATTTGTCGAAACAACGAAAGCGCCTTTTTCTCCATTTGTCTGTTCGTAAAGCTTTCGCATGATGAGCACGTAGTCATAGCACTCTACAAGGGTTGCCTCTACCTCTTCGGTACCACTAACAGGAAGTATTTTTCCACCCCAGGTAACACCACTGACACCAATTTCATTATCTGCCACAGCACCGGCAATGCCAGAAACATGCGTTCCATGATCTCTAATGCGAATATTCCCGTTATGATCATAGGCATTCCAACCGTCATAGTCATCAATAAATCCATTACCATCATCATCCATCCCATTACCAGGAATTTCATGATAATTCTTAAAAAAATTCAAGTCATCATGATTAAGATAAAAACCATCATCGATAATTGCCATCACAATAGTATCACCAAAAACAGTCAGATTGCCCTTGGCGAAATCCCAGGCCTCGGGAGCATCAATATCCGCATCTTCAACACCTCCTGTCTGACCCGTGTTATTCAAATTCCATTGATCGGGGAAATAGAGATCATCAGGAAAGGTCTCACGTAGCGAAAGCCTGTGATTTGCCTGCACATATCGTATTCCCGGAACGGTTTTTAACAGGCTCTTTACTCCGGTAGCGGTAATCCCGGTTTCATCAAAAACACCCAGATAAACATTAAACTGGGATGATATACAACGTATTATTCGAATATCCGCATCTGCACCCACCATTTCAATCCGGTGAAAAATTTTCTCCGGATCGGTTTTCTCTCCTGATTTTAACTGAATTAAAAATTCACCCGCAACTTCTTCATGCTGAGCAAATACAGGATAAAAAAATAGAAGGCAAAAGAAAAGAATGGTTAGATTTCTCATTATTTTACTGTTTTAATGAAGACACAATACATAAAGCAAAGTTGCATATAAGAATTTAATTAAAAATACATAAACTTTTAATATTAATATGCGTTGAAAGAAAACAAAAGCATTTAGAAACTGCCTGGGCCGCGCGCCTTTTGTAATAAAAAATACAATATTGCAACATGAAAACATCAAAACCCCGTGATTACGCAGTTACCGAGGGATGGCTGTCGATTGCAGGCAACACCATTTTGTTTGGCTTCAAATACTGGGCCGGTATAGTCAGTGGCTCTGTGGCATTAATTGCTGATGCCTGGCACACGCTGAGTGATTCATTAAGCTCCGGCATTGTGCTTTTTGCAGCGCATTATTCAAAAAAACCTGCCGACAGGGATCATCCCTACGGTCATGGGCGCATAGAACTTGTGGCGGCGATTATGATTGGTGTGCTACTGGCTGTTATCGCCTTCGACTTTGTGCTTAAAGGCATCGACCGACTGCAGGGAGGAAAAGAGGCCACATTTGGGATTATCGCAATTGTAGTAACTATATTATCAATACTTATCAAAGAAGCCATGGCCCAATACGCATTGTATGCCGGCCGGAAAACAGGAAATACAGCCGTAAAAGCCGATGCCTGGCATCACCGTACCGATGCGTTATCATCGGTTATTGTACTTGTGGGTATCTTGCTGGGAAAATATTTCTGGTGGATAGATGGAGTGCTGAGTATTGTGGTAGCACTGTTAATTATCTACGCCGCCTGGGAGATTCTCCGCGATGCCGTAAACCAGGTTTTAGGGCAGAAACCCGACGAGAGACTAAAAAAAGAGATCCAGAATCTGGCTGACCATGTTAGTAATCGAAAAATAAACCTTCATCATATTCACCTGCACGATTACGGCCACCACAAGGAAATGACTGCACATATATGCCTTCCGGGAAGTATGACCATTGACGAAAGTCACTCGCTGGCATCGAATATTGAAAAAGCCGTGAAATTAAATTACAATGTTGTTCTGACCATCCATGTGGAGCCCCGTAACACAGATTCCTGCCCACAGGCACAGTAGACGTTTTAACCGGCAGCCTGATGATTCTCCCGCATCCTGGTTAACACCTTTTTCAAATATGCAAATGCGCTGACACCCACAAAAACATTGGCAATCATACCGGCGTAAAAAACACCGTTTATACCAAAGATCCCTGAACCCAACCAGGCAAGAGGCACATATAAAACCAACATTCTGACCATAGAAAAAAATGCGGATGGATAAGGCTTGTTAATACCATTAAAGCTTGCGGTGCTCAGCATTACAAGACCCAGAAAGCCGTAACTGGCACCAATAATTAAAAAATAATTTCGCGTCATTTCAATTACTATACTATCATTTGTAAACAGACCGGCAACACTCCTGCCCAGAAGTAAAAGAAGAACGAAAACTGCCACCCCCCAAATCAATGAAAACCGTGTTGAGAGCCTTAAGGCTTCGTTGATTCTGTCATACTTCAATTTACTGATATTTTGACCCATAAAGATGATTAGCACGGAGCCCAGTGCCGAGATAACCATGAGAGCAAACATTTCCACCCGGGAAGCAACACCAAAAGCCGCCACAGCCTCTTTGCCGAAACCGGAAATAATACGAGTGATAAAACCTATGGAAATGGGTGTTATTAACATTGCCAGAGAGGCAGGCCCTGCAATGTATACCACCTGCTTCCAGGTACCAAAAATCTCTTTCAGCCTGCCAAAACGAACGGTAATAAGTTTCTCTTTTTTAATTAATAAATAAAGAATAATGGCCATACTAATACCGCGGGATATCACAGTGGCCAGGGCTGCACCTTTTAATCCCATCGCAGGCAAAGGGCCCAATCCAAATATCAGCAGCGGGTCAAGGATCACATTCATCACGGCAGAGTTGAGCATGATCATACCAGGCGTGAAGGTGTCGCCGGAGCCACGCAGTATATTGTTCCCAATCTGTGGAATAACAACAAAAGGAACCCCAAAATACCATATGTGCATATATTCTTTGATGTATCCCAAAAGCTCTTCATTCGCTCCGAGGGATCGAAACAGAGGCTCAATAGTTAGTTCACCAATAACCACAAATACCAAAATAACCGTTACACCCAAAAGCAAAGCCCTGCCGGCCATAACCTTTACTTTTTCCCGCTCAGTGGCAATAATATTTCTCGATATCAGGGAGCTGGTACCAATACCAACACCATGAGATATGCTATTGATAAACATCACCACCGGGAACGTAAAACTCATTGCAGCCAGCTGCTGTACACCCAAACGCCCTACGAAAAAGGTGTCCACAAGGTTAAATACTACAATCCCCATCATACCTATTAACATAGGCCAGGTGAGATGGAGGAGGTGTTTTTTGATATCTCCTTCTATAAGATTTCTTTTGACTCGATTACTCATTTTGCCCCTTTCCTTCTTTATGCTTGCACATACCACCTCCCTGATGTTTTCGAAGATCTTTAATATCCGAAACTTCACCAATGGCATTATCTTTCATTCGCTCCAGATAGTTAAAAAGCTCTTCCTGCTCTTCATTGCTGAATCCTTCCAAAAGAATAGTTGTCCATTGGGAATGGATCTCTTTTATGGGTTTTAGAATCTCTTTTGTCTTATCCGTAATATGCAGCTGAAAATAGCGACCATCCTTCTCAGATCGTTCCCTTTTTACGTATCCATTCTCTTCAAGAATATTTATTTGTGAAGTGATGGATGATTTATCCATATCAAAATGTGAGGCTACCTCATTCTGCGTTAAACCTTCATGTTTTGAAATAAACAACAGGGTTCTTATCTGGCCGTGACCAATATTATAGGGCCTGAAATTCTCGTGAAAATAAACCTGTGAAGCTCTTGAAATAATCCCAATAAGCTTTCCTGCGGAGCGATGATGTTTTGAATGATGATTATCCATGGAGCAAAAATACAACTAATAGTTGGAATTCCAACTATTAGTTGCGATTCTGCATTACCCCCATTAAACCACCACTAAATCATTTAGTAATCCTGACCGGCGATCAGGTAATTAATCGTTCCGTGATAGAAAACTTCCAGAGGGACATTTTCATTATAGAAATTATCTGTTCCTGTGGCTTTTATCGTAATCGTGTAGATATCATCTTCCTTTTCGACAGTAAATACTGAAATATTGTTGGCGATAAAACCATTTGCAGCTTCCCAGGGGGTAATAGAAGCGTCAAAGTCGATATATGCTGACAGCAACGGGGCGTCATCAAGGTAATCTTCACCGGCTACGAGAGTGGTATTTTGTGTCATGATAGGCCACAATCCCACCTGGCTTCCGGATCCTTCAAAGCCCCAGTTTACATCTTTATTAACGGAAAGGCCCTCTGTAAAGAGATCCAGCTGCAGGTAGCCTCCCTGCAGGAGCGTGTTATAATCGCCACCCATCGCTTTAGTAATGGCTACAGAGTCACCTCCCATTTTCAAATATCCCGTTCCATGGCCTGCTTCACAGGAACCACTACCGCCGCCGGTATTAATATTAAACCCTGCGTTGTTATCATCGCCGATGGTACGGGCAATACGAAAGCCTTGCGAAACAGAGCTGCTATGCTGTTCTATAGGTTGATGCCCGTTACCAATAGTAACATTTTCTGCTGCGGAATTATATGCTCCTCCCCTGTTATTATAGTCACCGTTGTATTCAGCGAGTTTATCAAGGACAATCTCTTTCACGTTGCCGCTCATATCGTACAGGTTGAGTTGATTTTTTGTTTTTTCCTTAACGGGGTGAGTCTCTGCGGAGCTGCATGCATTGTACCAGGCTACATTCTCTGTTGCGGAGGTATTTTCACAATTCCCGGTGGCACCACTGGCATAATCATCGGGCGTAGAGGGATATTTTGCGGCGTAGTACCACTCTTCATTGGTAGGAAGCCGGAAGCCCATTTTACTGTGGTCGATAGTCATTGAGCCAAAGGACGTATTATCCGGATCCGAATCTTTCACGGGGTCACCGTTTATGGTATACACAAAACCATAATCCGGTTTATCACCATTATGGAAGTTGTAATAGGCAGTGTATGCATTACACCACACCACAGCGTCGTACCAGCCGACCCTTGTAACGGGGTGCGTATCCGGGAAATCTGTATTACTTCCTGGCTGCGCATTTTTATACAGGGAGTATCCGGCATCCACAGCCCAGTTGTAAACTTCTTTCCAGAGAGCGTATGTTAATTCTGTTTCGGCAATCCATACACCATCATCTTTGCCATCTTTTGTCATTGTTGGAGAGAAGCAGAAGGTAGAAGTATTCTCCCCGCTGTTGTATGAAATCATATTTCCGGGTACATGGGGGTTTTCATCTACCGTTACCGTGAAAGTATCAAGTTCATTATCAAGGTTGTTTGGATCATCAGGATCATTGCATGAGGTGAACAGCGCAAGAATGATCAGTTGAAGAATCAGAATTTTTGGGGAAATTTTCATAATAAAGGATTTAGGGTTAAACAAATTGCACTTTGGTGATGAATTCGCAAAGTGCTGCAATGTAGCAGTAACTCTTTAAATCCCCGTTGCAATAAGGGCTGCAAGAGTTTGCAGGGGAGGTTTCAAAAAGTTGCAGGGAGTGATACTACTGGATTGAGCTGTTACCCTCAACCTTTGTAAAATGCGGTTTATCCGTTGTTGGTTTAACAGTATTGACCCACCGTTAAAGTAGAACGATTTCCTAATTGTGAAGAAGGGAGAAAGAGGGAATATGACGGTGAGATCAAATAGGCATTTTGGGGAGCCTCACACGGCGGTGAGGCTTTACATCTTGCTCGTCTTTTTCCTGTGCTTTACCTCCCGGTAGTAAAAAGTGCATTCATTGAATTTTTTTTGGGGGGGGGGGGATAAACTGAGCCGATGATCGTCTGCTGGTCTCCCTCTGCAGCAACACTTTCTGCATTTTTTTGGCGTCCGGTAAGTGTTATCTCGGGTCTATGCCAAAACTACGCCTGCCATTCAAACCCTGCAAATTGCCCGTAGCCGAAGGGTTACCATTTAACGTATAATATGGATATTCAGTCCGGAGTTACACCGGGCCACATTTCGTAAAATTACGTGATGGTTGGCTAATTCCTGTAATTATAAAGGAATAATACATCCTTCACCTATTCATTCAAAAAAAGCAGTACCTTTCCGGCCTTCTTATAATGATAAATATGCTTATAAAAGTCAAAACATGTGCGGCTTTCATATCACTGGAACAGTTTCTAATGTTCCTGTATATTTTCTCTGAGCTCTAAAGCTTCCGGATCAGCTTTTTCTACCCTTAATTTTCTATACAGCCTCGGCTGATATGCCTGAATATTCTTTCTCAATAACAGATAATGGAAGCAAAATATTTATGGATGAACTCATTAGTTACAAAAACGAAAAATGAATTCTCCCAATACCCTGAACTGCAATGGTTAAATCCTCACATGGCAAAGGATTCAGAGGATTATAGAACAAGGCTTTTACAAACATTTAAAAATGTTCCGCTTTTTAAAGATACAAAACCGTACCTAAACCATATTTCCAAAGGTTGTCAAATCTGCGGATCAGGAAAATGGAGCTGCCTGTTTATCACCAACAAGTGCAATGCAAATTGCTTTTATTGCCCTGCGCCACAAAAGAATGATGAGCTGCCGTCAACCCAGGGAATAGACTTTGACAATCCATATGATTACGCAAACTACATTAATCATTTTGGGTTTGAAGGTGTTAGTTTTAGTGGTGGCGAGCCGCTATTATATTTCGACCGCACCCTTGAATACCTGAAGGTTTTAAGGCAAAAATGCAATCCAAATCTGTATATATGGATGTACACCAATGGCTTGCTGGCAGATGAATCAAAGCTACGGGCATTGGCAAAAGAAAACCTCAACGAGATACGCTTTGATATTGGTGCAACAGAATACAACCTCAATAAAGTAAAAATCGCTAAGGGTATTATCCCGGTTATTACGATTGAGATTCCTTGTGTTCCTGAAGAAAAGGACAGGATTATTCAAATGCTTCCCAAAATGGTCGAAGCAGGGGTCTCCAACCTGAATCTGCATCATCTGCGGCTGACACATCATAATGTGAACAAACTAATCGAGAGAAACTACCATATCTTATGCGACGAGAGGCCTCTTGTAGTAGAATCGGAGCTGGCAGCACTGGAGATAATTTATGAAGCCCAAAAATGCGGACTTGAAACAGGAATCAATTACTGTTCCTTTCATTTTAAAAACCGCTTTCAAAAAGCTGGTTATCGACGGATTATCAGCCGAAAAATCTTTCCTGATGCAATAATTACAGAGAATGGATATATTCGTGAATATTCCGGCGATGCCATAACCTATAAAACCATCAGGTTATTCCGGTTACAGCCCGGCACAACCGGTGATATAACCATAAATATAAATGGAGCAAATTATTTATGCCAGCTCCTGACCATATTCACTGAAAATAAACTCACAGCTGAACAGCAGTTGCAAATAAATACTATCATGGAAAATGAACCCACTGAGCCTCCTTCCGATCTGTTACTATTCAAAATCTGGCAACTGGAATATATTGAAAGAAGCTTACGGGAGTATTAACTTTTCAACACATTGAAAAAAATGAATCTCATTTATCGGAATGCAAATACTGACGACATTGAATTTCTTGTAACGCTGGAACAAGAATCTTTCCCTGCTTTTCAACAAACAACAAAAAACAGCTTAAAAAAAAGCATCCTAAGTCCTTTCCAGGAAATTATTATGGTTGAAGATGCAAAAAGCGAAATAAAACCTGTAGGGTCGGCCGTTTTGTTTAAATACAAGCATATGCTCCGCATTTATTCAATTGGTATATTGGCCGAGTATCAAAACTGTGGCATTGGAAATGCATTACTTGAATATATCAAAACCTACGCGATAAATCACAATTACAAAAGCATTACACTGGAAGCAAGGGCAAAAAATAAAAAATTAATTGAATGGTATCTGTCAAAAGGCTTTATTGTTTTGAAAACATTGAAAGACTATTACCAGCCTGAAGAAGATGCACTTAAACTGGGGTTGAGAACAGGAGAAACAGGCGTTGAAAAAGAGAATAAAAACCTGATCGTAATCGACCATCCGTATTCCTGGAAAAACACCGATATAAAAGCAAAAGTTATTTCAGTGAAGGATTATATTAATAATCCATTGTATCAGAACAATGCAAGTTTTAGAATCTTCAACTTATGTAGTTCATACAGATACCAAAGTTATGGTTATTATGTTTCATTATTAGCCTCCGCCAGAGGCCAACGGGCGATTCCAAGTACATCGACAATAAAAGACGTACAAATTGCCAACGTGGTCCAATCACTTTCATACGAACTCGGCGATCAGGTAAACCGGATACTTTATAAGGAAGCAAATCATAGTTTATCTCTTGATATATATTTTGGCCAAACGCCACACACCAAATACAAAACTTTAGCTATCAAACTATTCCAGGTTTTTGAGGTCCCGATATTCACCGTTAACTTCATTAAATCGGAAAAATGGATTATAAAAAACATTAAGGCGTTAACATTTAAAGATCTGAAAAACGACCAAAAAGCACTTTTTTACTACGCTGCACAAAAGCACTTTAATAAAAAACGTTATAATTTACCTAAATTAAATAACTACAGTTACGATATTGCAATTTTGATTAATCCCTATGAAGAGAATCCGCCTTCCAATAAAGAAGCACTGGAGCGATTCCGTAAGGCAGCCAACAAAAAAGGAGTTTATATAGAATTTATAAGCAAACATGACACCAATAAAATAAATGAATTTGATGCCCTTTTCATCCGTGAGACCACCAATGTTAATCATTACACATACGAACTCTCCCGTTTGGCTTTCGCTGAAGGCCTTGTTGTCATTGACGATCCATGGTCAATCCTCAGGTGTTCCAATAAGATTTACCAAAATGAGTTATTCAAAAAAAACAAAATCAGAACACCTAAAACACTCTCTTTAACAAAAAACATGTTCAATGACAAGATGCTTGAAAGCATTAAATATCCGGCAGTATTAAAGCAGCCTGACAGTGCTTTTTCGTTAGGTGTGATAAAAGTAAACGACCAAAATGAAGCAAAAACGCAATTAGCATTACTGTTTAAAAAAACTGATATGGTGATATGTCAGGAATTTCTTTATTCAGAATTCGACTGGAGAATAGGCATACTTGATAACAAGCCAATATATGCCTGCAAGTATTATATGACCCAGAACCATTGGCAAATATATAACTGGAACAGCGATGAAGAGGACAAATCAGGTAACTATGAAACCCTCCCAATCAGCCAGGTGCCAGAGGAAATTGTTAGCTTAGCCTTAAAAGCCGCATCTTTGATAGGAGATGGATTGTATGGTGTTGACCTAAAATATGTGAATAATAAAGTTTATGTAATAGAAGTAAATGATAACCCCAATATAGATTTTGGCGTTGAAGATGAGGTTCTGGGTGACGAATTGTATAATATGGTTATTGACACCTTTGTTGATCGAATCGAAATATTAAAGAATATCAGGCATATCAATCTGACAAATAATAAACAACGGAATGGCCATAAACTACCTTAATAATTAAATGGTCTGTATGACATGTTTTGGTAACCGTTGTTATCATAACAGAATTGAATTCTTAAGTGTTCCACTTCGTTAATTAATAGTTTGATTATGCTCCTTTGGTTTTTTTGACGCAATAAAAATGCTTTCATATTATTTTTAATCGTATTTTTATAATATGACACAGGTGATATGCTCTATTGATGTGATTTGCCAAAAAAATAACTGACTAAAAATCTCAACATGCACAATGATACCATAAAAAGCTTGAGCGAAAAATCAGAAAGGCTTGTCGTTGCGTGGAATAATACTATTAAGCCAATTGTTTCAGAATATGTTCGGGAACAGGCAACTACTCTTCAACGTATCAGGGAGAATATTGAAACATTAATAAATAAACCCGGGAAGCCTGCCGAAAAAGATTTATGCGCATTTCATGCCCGTAACCTGGAACTGCTAAAATCACTGAACCCCAATTTAAAGTCCAAAACTGAGATAAAAGATTTTCTCAATACGCTCAAAGCCGGACTTATGATGGATGCCGACAACCTTGATTCAATAATTACAGATTCTTATACCAACGGATTGGGATATACTGAAAAAGCAAGCCTCGGAAGTAAAATACTCAGAAAAGCCGGAGACTTTCTCTTTTATATTGAAAATGCTCCTCTCCAAATCAATAACGGTATTGCAAAATTTCGCAAGAAACAGCCTAAACCATTAAAAGAGAGAAGTCATAACATTTATTACCGTGATATTGTAAAAGGCTTTTTAATAAATGAATATATTCTCTTTTCCCTAAAGAGTGTGTCTGAAGTTCAGAAAAAACTTACTCATCTGGCACATAACCTTTTTCAACTGGAAGGGCAAATCATTAATGATAACTACAACACTGAAAATGTAAAGGTTAACCCTTTAGTGATTGATGATATCAATGAAGATATTGAGAATATTAATGACTTTTTTAAGGGCTATAAATCTGAATTTATTTCACATTTAAAAAAGTCGGGAACAACAGAATTCCCGGGTTTCTATATTCGTTTCAGGAAGAAAAGAAATGTAAGAAATATCTTCTCGCAAGCTGAAGAAACCTGCAAGCAATGGGATTCAACTTTATACGCGTTGTATGAAGGATGGCGTTTCAGAGAGGAGCTATATACTTTCATTTCAACAATTAAAAACCAACGATCTGAAGTTTTAAACCTTTATACAGAAAAATTAAAGAAAACCATTCATCCTGTAATTGCACAAAAAAGAACCTACTTAGAACAATTGATTAAACAGGTTCCGGAACCTGATTTAACAAATAACGCAATGTTGAAGCATTTCTTTACCTCAGAGCTTTACAAATTGCATAAGGAAGGAAATACTCAAAGCGCCGTTGGAAATTTCAGTAAAACAGGTTTAGAAATTGAAAAATTACTACAGAAAACAGAGGTTGATGTCAATAAAGCTCTGGAAAAAATGTCTGCCCGATCGGGAGTGGTTCGTTCACCCGACTACATGAATGGGATCGACAAATCAGATATCTATTTCTTCTCGCCAAGTGAATTTATTAATTATAAATGTATACCTCCGTTCTTTAAAAGCATTAAATTATCTTCCGACAATTTTAAGGAACAATTTCAGAAAATAATCGCTGAGTTTAGCGACTTTGATCAGATCATAGATTTTTCCCTTGATACCGCCATATCAATGGTCAATACTCAAAGCAACCAGGAAGAAACAATTCTGATGTTTAAGGAAGGCATGAAGCGGTCATTAAATATTCTGGATCGCACAACCTTGATTGGAGACGATATATTGCACATGAGAGATAATGATCTGGAGGGTTTTTATGTTGAATTTATTGAAAATATTAAAAGTCTTGACAACAACGATCGCATTCTTAGCATCTACTCCAGCCTTATAAAGTTAAAAGCTATTGAAGAATCCAAAAATAAGCGGGGTAAAATTTTTGGGGGTTTATCACAAGTGGCAAAATCAGTTGGGTCATTCATAAAAAGGCAATACACAATGCTTATTGACTCCTATTATTCGATACGCAAAAAGTTAAAACTCGACAAAGCACCGGTTTTTGTGTCGTCAGAAATCTCCAACTACCTTGCTGATATCAATACAAGAATCTATAAACTACCGGTCATCTATCGCTATCTGTTTGAAAATGCGCCCGTTAAAGAAATTAATCTGTTTCTATCACGACGGAAGGAGCTGGAAAAAATAGAAACCGCGCTTAAAGACTGGAAATCAGGAAATTACGCCGCAACTCTTGTGATTGGCGAAAATGGTTGCGGGAAAACATCGCTACTTCAGCACTATATCAAAACTATTAAAGGAAGCGATAAAATTTATTATTACACCATCCACAGGTTTTATCACAGCGAAAAAGATTTTTACACCTTAATGCAGGATCTTTTTGATAACGAAAACCTGAAAACGGAAAAGGATGTATTACAGCACCTTGAGTTGTTGAAAGGGAATCAGATCATAATTTTGGATGGCCTTGAGCGTGCTTTTATTAGAAAACCAGGAGGGTTTGAATGCCTTCAGAAATTGCTTTCATTTATTGTTTCTACCAACAACATGGCTTTGTGGGTTTGTTCTGTTTCACTGCATGCCTGTAATTACCTAAATAAAACCGTATCGATTAAAGAAAACTTCGATTATATGGTTGAACTCAACACCCTTGATGCGGATGAAGTTCGGAATATAATTCTCAAAAGACACCGACTTAGTGGGTATGTAGTTCATTATGATGATGAACAAAATATGACTCCGGATAATAAAAAGGCAAAAGACCGGCAGATTCAGCTGGAAAAGGAATTCTTTATGCAGCTAAACAGGTTCTCAGGAAGTAACATAAGTCTGTCGCTCTACTTCTGGCTGGAATCAATATCAAAATTTACGGATAAAGATCTATTTATAAAAAAGTTTAGTACCCCCGACTTTACTTTTCTGGAAACTCTTTCTTCAGAAAAAATCTATACGCTTTTATTAATTGTACTACATGGAAAGATATCGGTTGACATTCATGCCTCAGTCTGTAATCAAAGCACAGGAAAAAGCCTTAAAGTGCTTACAATACTTAAAGAAGATTCCATTCTTATCCTAAAGGGCAATAATTATATGTTAAACGGAATACTATACCGACATGTAATTCAGCTTTTAAAAAGCAAAAATCTCATACATTAATCCGGGAAAAGATGAAAAAAAACATTAAATATATCCTACCATTAATACTGTTGATTTTAGTTTCGTCAGTATCTCTATTCAGTCAGGTTGCCGACAGTACTGCAGTTTCAGGAGACAATATCATAGGTGAGCTAAACAAGGAAACCAGGAATATTTCCAGTTATTTCAATGCCTCAAAAATCATTTTTTCCATTTTGATTATTATTTCCACCTATATTTTTCTCCGTGTTTTATCTTTAATGATGGGAGTGTGGGCAGAGAGGAACACAAAGCATCGTTTAACAATCAAGGGATTGATACCACTGGCAAGAGTAATTATCTGGACGGGTGCATTAACATTCATTCTTGTTGCAGTTTTCAGGCCTCCTATGGCATCTGTCCTTGCTTTTTCTGCATCGATTGGTGTGGCAGTAGGTTTTGCATCCCAGGATCTGCTAAAGAATATTTTTGGTGGCATAATTATCATATTCGACAAGCCTTTTCAGATTGGAGATAAGGTACAAATCGGGAATTACTACGGCGAAATAGTTGGTGTTGGATTACGCTCCACACGTCTGGTAACAAGCGATGATAATCTTGTGAGTGTTCCAAATTCTGACGTCATGAATATGCCGGTATCCAATGCCAACTCCGGAGAAGAGAATTGCCAGGTTGTTACTGAAATTTACCTGCCGCTGTCATGTGACATAAACAGGGTTAGAAATTTTGCCATGGAGACAGCGCAGGTTTCAAAACACATCTATCTCAACAAACCCATTGCAGTATTATTTTTTCAGGAAAAAATCGGACATAAAGTAATGCTCAAAGTTAAAGTCAAAGCGTATGTCAACGATATTAGAAATGAGTTTGCATTTAAAAGCGAAGTAACAGAAGTGTTAACAAAAGAATTTGCTGATATGTATCAGAATCAGAACAATCCGGATAATCTGAATTAAAACCCGACCCCGGTATCACAAAGAAAATACTTCTTCAGCACTAAATACAAAAAAAAACGGCTTACCCAAAGGATAAGCCGCGCTGAATATCTTCGTGAATGCAACCGCTATTCAATCACCAGCTTGGTATTAATTGCCTGATTATTTGCACCTTTACCCATAATCATATACATACCCTGAGGTAATTCGGATACAGATATCTGCTCAACGGTATTGCCTGCAACAAAACGAGCTACTTCAGCACCTTTTGCATTTATCAGGCTAACATTACTGCCGGATTTAAAGGCACTGAAATCAATACTAATCATTTCAGAAGCCGGATTTGGGTAAACATTTACATCAGCAGTTTCCATTTCAGAAATGCCTGTTGCCAAGGCAGTAAATGTAACCTCTGTTTCATCAGGAAACTCTGCATCGTAATACAGCGAAGCCAAAGGAGCTTTATAATCGCTATGATAAAATTCATAATTCGTTGTATTATCTGTTGTTGATTCCTGAAGCACACCATTCATCCATGTTTCCTGTGTTTCAGTAGTTACAGTTTTTACACGCAGGGCATTCTCAAAAACGCCATAAGGTGTTGATACCGTTCCCCAGGCATCAGCAGTTGTTACATCGGTGCCGCTGGTAACAAGCTGAATAGTCATACCCATCATAGAATACTCGAAAGTGTAGCTGTAGGTATCCGTGAAATTATCATTATAGGCAAAAGGGAAATGCATCAGCTCCTGCTCATCTTCATAATTGCCAAAAAACTCCATACCTTCAGCAGAAGTACCCATAGCGGTATTCTTCATCATGGAAGAGGTAACATTCAGGTAGATTACAACCATATCCTTAAAATCGACCTGAGTCGCCAGGTTGGAATTTGTTGCCTGCCCGCCCCAGGGAGTTGTTGCCGGATCGACAAAATGAACCATATCACTTTCTGAAGTAACATATCCCGATAGATCCCAGGTTTGGTTTGCTCCACCTGTTCCCGGATCGAAATAATCATAAGAATCACTATAGTAAATGGTGTAGGTATCACCAATTTGCGGCGCATGCATGTTGTGTGTAATAACAGATTGTGCATTGGCTGCAGAAGCAACAAAAACCGCGGCAATGAGGAATGTAAATAATTGTTTCATAGTAGTTTTATTTAATGATACTGTTGGTTTAAAAATAAATGCGAATATAGAAAAATATGCTATTCATTTATCACATTAATATATAATTAATTCTTATGCTTTTAATCAAAAAGATAGGACTCCAGAGCCCTGTATTTCAATATTTTGAACTCACGCCATGCACCCTCAACAATACCTTCCTCCAGTAATTCGCTAAAGGTTCGTGCCAGGCTCGGTCGTGCAACACCAATCAGGTCGGCAGCTTTTTGCTGACTCATCGGCATGTTTACAGTCCCGGATTTATGCGGATCCTGTTCTACAATTATCTGTGCCAGCTTTCCTTTAAGGGTTTTTCGTGACAATAGCCGTATTTTTGTTGTTAAAAACTGTGCCCTGTTACTGATAATATTCAAAAAATTCTCCTGAATAACCGGATTCCCTGACATCAGGTGGTTAAAATCCTCTCTGGGTATCAGCAGCACCTTTACATCACTGTCCGCAACAACGTCAACCGGGAAAAACCGCTTTTGCCCGTACATAAACCCTGTGGCGACCGGTTTTGGTGCTTCAATATCCTCAATTTTCACGTATTTCCCGTCAGGATCTATCATCACTCCAAATACACGACCTTCGACGAGCAAAATAAGGTTTGTCACGTCATCACCGCGGTACATCAGGGTACTTCCTTTGGCATAACTTTTCACCTGCCAGCGGACACCTTGCAGCACCTCAGCTATTTCTTCCCCACCAAGCCCTTTAAAAACCGGGCTCTTTTCCAATACCTCAAGATACTTCATGCCAATAACTTCTACCAATAAAACCTGTAATGCGCAAAGATGTTTTCAAAAACACTAAAAATAAACTTTCGTTACATGCTGAGAGCCATCTCTGCGTGTAGAAGTAATAAAAAGGAAACCCTTATTATTCACAGCTATCTCCTGCCCTTTTGCAGGTTTATCAACGTTCAGAAAAGCCCTGCCCATCATATCATATACAGAAAGGGAAAGCACATCTGCCTTTTCAATGGTAATGATGTTTTCTCTGATACGAAAGGCATCCTGTTGCACTGTACGGTTAATCCCCTGCCAAATTACGCCTGTTTCGCCTGAGGTAGTAAAGTTCTGGGCAAACACATGACCATTATCCCCACTTTCCCAGGTCACTACAAACTGCCCGCCGAAAGCCCGTGAAAGCCAGGGATGAACTTTTGAATATTCACCCACAGCAATTGGCAACGGTTCATTCCACAAATCATTTCCATCCTCGTCCAAAGCATAGATAAAAAACTTTTCATTGGTAGCCATTCCTTGAGGGAACACTGAATAAAGACAAAAGGCATTATCAACATGTGCCTGCATATCAATGGTATAATTAAACTCACTTGTAAGAGGGAACAACTCTTTCCCGTTGGGGCCCAGCATAAGCTCACCGAAAAGATCCAGCTTCTGGACATACATACCACGGTAATTCTGGGAGCCATCCGTTTTTGTAAAAAACACCATTACAGTACCATCGTTCAGTGAGGCAGCAGCAGGGTAATAGCAATTAAGTCCATCAGAAGATACTGTTACACCATTAGGAATAAATACCGGATTTCCTGCAGCATTAACACGTTGCACTTCAACATCGGGAATAAGATCACCAAAGCGGTCATCCCTCCAGTATATCAGCACACCATTTTCATGGTCTTTTCTGGCATACATCTTCGACCATGAAGAGATCCCGGTATTACCACACACCTGAACATCTTCATCCCATACCATTGTGCCATCAGCATTAAATCGCTGAACATAAATCATTTTTATAAGTGCTGGATACGATCCTGTTTGCTTAAAATATGCAAGATAAAAACCACCGTCATCGTCGGGTAAGGGCACAGGCCAGCCAAAACTTTTTCCCGTTTCCGTTATCAATAAACCTTCAACACCCCATTCAAGGGTTCCGTCAACGGAAATTTTCTGAACCTTCATGGCATCTCCTACTACCCACGACACGATCACCGAATTATCGTTAAGCACACAGGCCGCCGGGGAATACTCATATTCTGCAGAGTTAGACAGACAAATACCATCTTCGCCCCACAATGGTTCTCCGGCTTCATTATGCTTATAAACAAAAATATCCGGATCCCCGTTGCGAATATCTGCAAAGCATACAATGGCATCATCATTGGTATCAACATTCATAGCATAATCAGCAATCCACGAATCCTGACCATGATCACTTACCGTAATACCATTCTCTGCCCATTGTTTCTGGCCGTAATAATCAACATACTGCAGGTTCATATTATACCCGCCAAACATACTTCCGTAATACGAAATATAACACGATCCGTTGAACCCGGGAACAGCCTTGGACACAGCCCCGTTGCTATAAGAAGATATTAATGAATTGCTTACAGTGTCGGTTGTCCATTGCCCGAACAACAGGGTAGAGACCAACATTAAAAGGAGTAAAAACGGAGTTTTCATAATTACGGTTAGTTTTTTCAAATGTAGTAAATCTTTTTCTTAAAAAAAACAGAAAGAAAAACAGCTGTTGTAACATTCGTTACAGAAAAGCAATTCGCTGCGATATATATTTGCTGCAGAAACAAATAGTTACAGCGATGAAAAGACAGATAATAAAGATAGACGAAGATTTATGTAATGGCTGTGGAGCCTGTATTCCCAACTGCCACGAAGGCGCACTGCAAATCATTGATGGCAAAGCCCGTTTGGTTAGTGACCTGATGTGCGACGGACTTGGAGCATGTATAGGCCATTGCCCGTTGGGAGCCATTTCGATTGAAGAACGTGATGCCGAAGCCTACAACGAAACGGAAGTTATTGCCGGAATGGTTGAGAAAGGCGAGAATACCATTTATGCGCATCTCAAACACATGAAAGATCATAATGAGTTTGGCTATATGAAAGAGGGCGTAAAATACCTCAACGAACACCGTGACAGTCTGGGTTTTGACATGGACAAGGTGCTTCAACGCCTTGCCGACGAAGAGAAACCAACAGCACCGGCTGCACAAGGTGATAGTTGCGCCACAGGCGGATGCCCGGGATCGGCTGCAAAAGACTTCTCACAGATGAATATCGACCCCAACAAGTCAACACCATCAACAGGGGATCTTTCCTCGGCACTGTCGCACTGGCCGGTACAGATGCACCTTATCAATCCGGGGTCGTCACATTTCAAAAAGTCCGATCTTTTGATTGCTGCCGATTGTACAGCTTTTACAGTTGGTGGGTTTCACAGCGAATACCTCAAAGGAAAAACACTGGCTATAGCCTGTCCGAAGCTCGATTCAGGGCTCGACAGCTACACCGACAAGATACGGCGCCTTATCGACGAGGCCGAAGTAAACACCATCACTGCCATGATTATGGAAGTGCCCTGTTGTGGCGGACTGATGGAGATCATTAAGCGTGCCATGGCGCAGGCCACACGCAAAATTCCCGTGAAAGTAATTGTGACAGGCATCCAGGGAGAGAAAATCAGTGAAAATTGGATGATGTTCTGACACAGGTTACTCATATTCAAAACTGCTGCCCCCCAGGAACTCTTTCATGAGTGACGTGGGGGGTATTTCGTTTACAGGCACAGGCAGGAAATAACTAAAAAACTTCAGCAGCCGTTTTGCCTCGGCATACTCCGGCTGATTGGGCGCTATGGCCTGAAGTACGGGAGTGATAAATGGCTTAATAGCGCCAAGCTCGTAAAGTAATGCCGAGTTAAACATCACATCAGCATTCTCCTGAAAAGGAAAAATATTCTTGTCTTCACCCCTGCGCACACTCTCCCAGCGCGAAATTGTGTCAGCAGCGCTGTAGCCCCTGAAAAGATGATCGCGCACAATGCGTCGGGCAAGACGATTGTCGGTTGTGGGAATAAGGTTATGGCCGTCGATAGAGATTGTTGTTAGGGCAGAGACATATATCCGGAACTTCGATTCATCGGCAATATGCGACGTAAGCCCCGGGTTAAGGCCATGGATACCTTCCACAATAATGATATCCTTTTTCTTTATCCTGAGATTATCACCGGCATAGTATCGTTTTCCTTCCTGGAAATCAAAACGGGGCATTTCAACTTCACGGCCTTCCATAAGGGCCAGCAAATGCTCATTAAAAAGCTCCACATCAATAGCCTGTAGCGATTCGAAATCATACGCACCATGCTCATCCAGAGGAGTAAGCGCCCTGTCGACAAAATAATTATCCATGGAGATCTTCACCGGATGAAGGCCTGCGACGCGCAACTGAATACCCAGGCGCTTGGCAAAGGTAGTCTTCCCCGACGAGGAAGGCCCTGAGATTAGCACGACACGGATTTTTTTCCGTTTTGCCCTTATCATATCGGCAATTTGCGCCACTTTTTTCTCATGTAACGCTTCTGAAATCTTTATCAGGTCACTGACAGAACCGTCAACAACAGCGTCGTTAAGTTCTCCGATATTATTCACGCCAACAATTTTCTGCCAGCGGTTAAACTCAGCAAAAATAGATAGCATCTTTTCCTGCTTTATCAAGGGCTTTAACTCCTGTGGAGTATGACGGCTGGGAAAGCGTAATAAGATACCATTATAAAACGGCACAATGTCGAATGTCTTCAGATATCCTGTTGAAGGCACCAGAAAGCCGTAATAATAATCCGGCGTATCTTCCAGAAAGTACACAGATGTATAATAATAACCGCGGGTGTTCAGTAAAGGTGTCTTTTCTCCCAATCCATTGGATTCAAAAACCTTAATAGCCTCAGTAGTTTCCATTTCCACACGGCGGAAAGGAATATCCGCAGCTACAATTTCCTGCATTCGCTCACGAATAGCCGCAATATCTTCCAGGGTAAGAACTTTCCTGCCGCTCCTGATTGTACAATAGATGCCATTTGATACCGGATTCTCAACATGAAAATCCATTTTGGGAAATAAATCATGAACCGCTTTGTACAGCACAAACTGCAACGAACGAATGATCATCCGCATACCATCTGCTTCGCGGATATCAATAAATCGCACATGCTTGGGCTTGTAAATCTGGTAGGTCAACTCTTTCAACGAATTATTCACAAAAGCACCAAGAGCAGGGTACTCAAGATGTGTTGATAATTCCTTTTCAATTTGTTGCAATGATGTGCCAACATCAAACGAAAAATGTTTTTTACAATTTTCACAAAATATCTCAATCGGTAATCCCATATTTATCATTTCTTTATGAAATAAAAATACACTATTTCTATTGATTAACGATGGATTTTTCAAAAATCACATCTCACCAGATGATACCTTACAAAAATATGTACCTTTGCCGCTTTATAAATCATTGAAAAATAATAAGAATGAATGAATTAAGCTATAGTCTCGGTGTTAGCGTGGGGCTGAATCTCAAAGACCAGGGTTTTGAAGTAAATAGTGTGGAAGATTTTGCACAAGCCATGAATGATGTGCTTTCAGGTAATGATCTGGCGATCCCTGCTGAAAAAGTTAATGAAATCGTAAACAACTATTTCCAGGACCTGCAGGCAAAAAAAGCTGCCGAGCAAATTGAAGGACAAAAGGCTTTCTTCGAAAAAAATGGTAAAAGAGAACAAGTAACAACCACCGAAAGTGGTCTTCAGTATGAAATAATCACAGATGGTAAAGGTGAAAAACCTGCTCCTACAGATAAAGTTACGGTACATTATCATGGTACTTTATTGGACGGCAGCGTTTTTGACAGCTCCATGCAACGCGGTGAGCCCGCATCATTTCCGGTAAATGGTGTTATCCCGGGTTGGCAGGAAGCCCTGACTCTGATGGCTGTAGGTTCAAAATGGCGTGTTTTCATCCCTTCAGAACTTGCTTACGGTGAAAGAGGCGCAGGAAATGCAATCCCCCCTCACACACCTTTAGTATTTGATATTGAACTTATTAGCATAGGTTAGAAATCTTTTTGCCGGGAATTATTCGTTTCCCGGCTCTTTTTTACTTGCATAACTATAATTTTAGTTATATCTTTGTGGGGTAGTTGTTCTCTTTTTTTACAATAAATAACTAAATTTGTAGTTTTATAACTAAAGACAACAAAAACAGGATAATCATATGAAAGAGTTAACAAAAGCAGAAGAACAGATCATGCAGATCATGTGGGAGATTAAAGAGGGTGTAGTACATGACATTATTAGCAGAATTGACGAACCCAAGCCAGCTTATAATACTGTCTCTACCATTGTAAGAATTTTGGAGACAAAAGGATTTATCTCACATAAAGCTATCGGAAGGACACACATTTACTTTCCAATCGTCGAAAAGGAAGAGTACTCTAAGCGTTTCTTTAAGAGTTTCTTATCGAGATATTTCAAAGGCTCTTTTGCCGAGCTGACATCCGCATTTACACAATCTGAAGATCTCAGTGTACAAGAGATGGAGGAGCTTCGGGAACTCATTGAAAAAAGTATTCAAGAGAAAGGAAAGGAGTAGTTATGACAGCTTTAACAAATTACCTTTACGAAGCATCCATTGCACTGGCAATTCTCTATCTGCCATTTATTTTTATTGGAAGAAAAAACACCTTTCACAAGACAAACCGCGCAATACTTGTTGCGTCATTAATAATATCTGTTTGTTTACCATTTATAAACATTAATGTATCCGCAGCATCAGGAGGACAAGGCATACTACAGCTTCAGGAAGTCATTATTACCCCGGGCAACAATGTCGTTGACTCCTCCGGGTATTCTGTTTTCTCGATCGTTTTAACGGCCTATTTCTCTATCTCAGCACTATTATTATTAATTGATTTGGGAAAGATTGCCGCAGTATTTATCAAAAACAGAAATGCAAAATATGTTAAGCATGATGATTACACCATGGTTTATACAAATCAGGAAAGTTCGCCATTTTCACTGTTTAAATACCTATTTATAAATAAAGAGAACCACAGTGAAGAGGATATGCAGATTATCATTACGCATGAGCTTCAGCATATTCATCACCATCACTATTTAGATAATATTCTTATGGAGATAATCCGGCTATTATTCTGGATTCATCCGGCAGTATATTTATTCCAAAGATCATTAAAGAATATTCATGAATACCAGGCTGATATGGAGACGGTGCAGCACACTGACCGGTCACACTATCTGAGGCTTTTATACTCAGAAACGCTTCGTCCCCAACAAATTGGCATGGCAAATCACTTCAGTTATTCACCATTAAAAAGGAGACTTAAAATGATGTTACAAAAACCGACAAAAAAATATGCAGGGATTTACTATTTCACATGGATTCCTGTGACAGCATTACTGGTATTCTTCCTTGGGACAACCCAGGTAAATGCACAAACAACAAAAACAGGAGAGAAAGAGGTTAAAACAAGCACTCAGGACGTTCCTCCCCCTCCACCACCGTCATATACAGTAAAAAACGGGGAAGTTATCAGATCAAATAAGCCTGTTAAACCGACAGAATCAAAAAAAGAACCCGGTGTATGGCTGGTTGTTGAAGAACAGCCCTATTTCCCCGGAGGAGAATCAGAGAGGATTAAATTCCTGGTTGAAAATTTAAAATATCCCGAAGAAGCCCGAAAAGATTCCATATCAGGAACAGTATACGTTACCTTTATCGTTGAAAAGAGTGGAGATATTTCAAATATTAATATTCTGAAAGGTGTACATCCATCCATTGATCAGGAAGCAATGCGGGTAATAGAATTAATGCCTCCCTGGACTCCGGGAAAGACCAATGGAGAAGCTGTTCGCGTAAGGTTTAACATGCCGCTGCAATTCAAATTAAAGTAATACCAAATGTATTTTGAAGACACCGGATACTGCCTGAGTCCGGTGTCCTCTCTTTCTGTTGATTTTTAATTCAGATAAATGACCCATAAACTGGAATAATTGTTTTTTCAGGGTATTTTTGCGCCATGAAAATCAAAACAATCCAATCATTCTTTTTTTCTCCCACAAAAAGTACTTCAATTATTAGCAAAGCAGTAGCCAATAGCATTGCGGATACGGCCATACACCACGACCTGACACAACCTGTAAATGCAATTGAGTATTCCATTGATAACGAACCGGTAATCATTGCCTCTCCGGTATATTACGGACGAATCCCGGTAGTGGCAAAAGAGAGGATACAAAAGATACATGGCAACGAAAACCCTGCTATTGTAATCGTTGTTTTTGGCAACAGACACTACGACGATGCACTTCTGGAACTGAAGACTCTGGCTGAGGAGCAGGGATTTCAGGTAATTGCCGCCGCAGCATTTGTTGGAGAGCACTCCTTTTCGAACGACGCTTATCCTATAGCTCCTCACCGGCCAGACTCCAGGGATCTTGCCGAGGCAGAGGCATTTGGGGAAAAAATCCAGCAAAAACTACAAAACAGAGAAAATTATTCGCTTTCACTGAATGTTCCCGGAAACAATCCATACAAAGAGATCCCTGCATTTCAGGATGTTATGCCGGAAACGATCACTGAAAAGTGCTCCGGGTGCGGATTATGCGCCAATGTATGCCCTGTAAATGCAATTCACATCAATGGCAGCGTTATCACCGATCAAAAAACCTGCATTTATTGCTGCGCCTGCGTAAAAATGTGCCCTCAACATGCCCGCACCGCTACAAATCCGTTTTTTGTTGCCTCGCGTGAGAAGCTCCATAATTTCTGCAGCGATCGAAAAGAACCGGAATTATTTCTTTAAAGGATAATTTTGTCGATTATAATCGCCAAATATCCGGATATTTGGCGATTACGATCGACATATATATCAACACAATAACACCGGAAAACTATATTGACTTTCTTAAATAAAAAAGTCGTTACTTCACCCCGATCATTCGGATAACCTCGGCTTTCCCGTTATGCAAGCGCCCTTCGTTTAAATCGATAGTTGTTTCTGCAATTTTCATTTTTGCCAATGCTTGAAAATCACTCCGCAGTTCCTCTTCGGAAAACAGCAATTCAGGATTCTTTGGCCCACCGGATGTTTTTCCTTTTTGCGCTTTTGAAAATCCTTCCAGAAGAACAATTCCGCCGGGTTTCAGCCAGTATGAAACAATCTGATGATAGAGTTCACGGTGAGCCTGAAAGTGGGCAAATATCAAAACAACACAATCGAAACTTGCTTCGTGGAAAGGCATTTCTTCAAACCCACCATGTAGATATTCAATTTCAACACCCTTTTCCCTGGCCAGTGAAAGAGCTTTTTGTTGTGCAATAATACTCTGATCAAAAGCAGTGACATCCCATCCTTGCTGAGCAGCAAATACGGCATTACGCCCTTCCCCCTCAGCAGGGAAGAGTATCTTTCCCGGAGGAAAAAGCTTTATATTCTCCGCAAAGAACACATTCGGCTCTGTTCCGTATTTAAACTCTTCTGTGTCATACACCTGATCCCACATGTGTGCAAATTCTTTTTTTTCCATAAAGATTAAAACCAAAAAGTAACTGTTTTGTTAATTGGTGCCGTATTCAGGAGCAAGGCGAATAAAGTCCTTAAATTCTACATAAAGGTCCTCCAGGGCAGTCATTTTTTCATAAAAAAATCCCCAGATCCTTTCCCAGGTCTTCTTCTGATAGATATCAACATCAGGAAGAACCGTATAAATTCTGGCGATTTCCTTTCCCGGAGCCACAGAATATTCCAGGTCCCAGATCACGTCCTCACCCAATACACCGGCAACCATGGTTTTCAGGCTTTCGAATTTCTCATAATAGTAAATCCGGCGCTCAAGGTCACGGCTGACAATATCCACACCTACGAGCGCTCTTTCACGGTCTACATCAAACTTGAGGTTCACAGGTTTTATTCCTGTGTCCTGCATCATCCATTTTCTTTTACGTCCCCGGTGGCGGCAATAGTCCTCAAACTGCGACCAGAACTCCACCCGGAGTTTTTTTTCCTCTTCTTTGGTAAACATGTTACAAAAATAGAAAAAGAGCGTTTTGTTTTCAGCGCATGGTAACTAACTTTGTTTTTATAAATCAAAAAGATATGAAAAGAGCACTTTTCCTTCTTGTGGCCATCTTTACATTTGGCACACTGCAAGCCCAAACCAACTGGACAACCTACTACGAAGCTTCGGGTTTTCTTAAAACGCCCCGTTACGATGCAACCATAGAATACTGCAAACTACTTGATATGGGGAGTAATATGATACACTACACTACTTTTGGAGTCAGTCCACAGGGAAGAAATTTGCCTTTGGTTATACTTGATAAAGACGGATTAATATCTCCTGAAGAGATTCGTGAAAAGGGCAGGATAATCCTTATGGTGGAATGCTGCATCCACCCCGGCGAGTCGGAAGGAAAAGATGCCATGCTTATGCTATTGCGTGATTTTGCCATCTATGGTGAACAGGAAGAGTTGCTGGATGACGTATCGTTGATGGTCATACCAATTTTTAACGTTGATGGTCATGAGCGGTTTAGTCCGTACAACAGGATCAACCAAAACGGCCCGAAAGAGATGGGGTGGCGGGTTACGGCTCAAAATTACAACCTAAACCGCGATTTCCTCAAAGCCGACGCACCAGAAATGAAAGCCTGGCTGCAATTGTATAACCAATGGCTGCCGGAATTCTTTATCGACTGCCATACAACCGACGGTGCCGACTACCAGTACGTCATTACGTATGCCCTGGAAACCTTTGGCAACATGGACAAAGATATCACCAGATGGGTTAAAAATACCTACGAACCGGAAATCACTGAAAAGATGTTCGCGAAGAACTTCCCCATTTTCAGGTATGTCAGTTTCAGACAATGGCACAACCCCAAAAGCGGACTCTACAGCCACGCATCGCCGCCAATGTTATCACAGGGTTATACCGCCATTCGCAACCGCCCGGGGCTGCTTATCGAAACGCATATGCTAAAACCTTACAAGCCCCGTGTAGAATCCACGTACCATATGGTGCTGGAGACGATGCAAATTCTCCAAAAAGAAAAATCAAACCTCGTTAAAGCCATTCAAAAAGCTGATCAACACTGTATTTCAGGAGATATTGCAAAACAGCCACTGCCTGTAAAATTCAACACCAATATGAACGACAGCACCATGGTTGATTTTCTGGGCGTGGAATACACCATGCATAACAGCGATATCACCAGTGGCGTTTGGTACAAATACGACAGCACGAAACCCGTAACCTTTCAGCTGCCCATGTTCGAAAAGCCAATTATTGCAGAAACTGTCAAGCTGCCCAATGCATATATTATACCCGTTGAATGGACTGAGATTATTGAGCGGATACAGGCTCATGGCATTGCATATAATGTTATCAGAGAGGATACAGAATACGAAGTGACAAGTTATCGATTCAGCAATCCTCAGTGGAGCAACCGGCCATATGAAAATCATATGCAGTTACAGCGATACGACATGGAAGAAATCACTGAGAAAAGAGTCTATCCCGCAGGGAGTATTCTTATTCACACCAACCAGCAGGCTGCAAGAGCCATTGCGCATATTCTGGAGCCCAAAGCATCGGATTCCTATTTATCATGGGGGTTTTTCAATTCTGTTTTTGAACAGAAAGAATATTCTGAAACCTATGTTATGGAGCCCATGGCCAAAAAAATGCTGGAAGAAAATCCTGATATCAAAGCTGCTTTTGATAAAAAAGTGAAGGAAAACCCCGACTGGTTAAAAAACCAATGGGGTGTGATGAACTGGTTTTATCATCAAACCCCATGGGGAGATCCAAAGTATATGGTCTATCCTGTCGGGAAAATCTATTAAAATCCGTTCAGGTTCATGGTTACCGTCCTGTTTTCCGCCCTGGGACACCCAAAATAAAAGTATAATTTTAATAACCAACTAAATATAAGGCACTTACCGTTATTCTTAAAAAAGCAGAGCGGAATTCAGGAAAAAACTCATCGGAACACAGCGAAAACATCGCGTTACTCTGCGTTGCAATAAAAAGTGCAGCGAAGCGGAATTAAATAATGATGAAGCAATCTCATTTTTCAGGAACCATTAAGGATTAAACCATTTAAGAATTTCCAATATGCCGGTGTAT